>CAYSXF010000302.1:0-5836 GCA_964434815.1 uncultured Lentisphaeraceae bacterium | reverse complement strand
GGCCACCTCGCCGCTCTGCGGGTCGCAGAAAAGTCCGTTCACCGTGAAGTCCCGCCGCTGCGCGTCGCCCTCCGCTGTGGCGAACGTGACGCGCTCGGGGTGCCGCCCGTCCGCGTACGCGCCGTCCGTGCGGAAGGTCGCCACGTCGAACTGGAACCCGCCGCGCAGCACCAGCACCACGCCGAACGCCTTGCCCACCGCCACAGTCTGCCCCGCAAAAAGCGCCTCGACCTGATCCGGCGTCGCGGACGTCGCGATGTCGATATCCTTGAGCGGCCTGCCCAGCAGCGCGTCGCGCACGGAACCGCCCGCGAAAAGCGCCTGAAAGCCGGCGCGGCCCAGCTCGCGCGCCACGCCGCGCGCCGCCGCCAACACCGCTCCGTCACCGCTCTGAAAGTTCGCCTTCACCATGGTCTTCGCACCGCTTTCTCGTCCGGCCGCACACGCGCCCTTGACGCCGTGACTTTAGCACCCTTTTCTCAGCTTCTCAACGCTCAAAAAGCGCCTGCAACTCCCTGCCAGCCCCTCCCGGCCCGAATCCGGCCCGTTTTGTCACAAACCCCTTTATCCGCCGCCGCATCTGTGCTTTAATACTTATGTGTCTTTCATCCGGCAGCGAGTGATGAGCCATGTGATGTGCCCGCGCGGATTGGAAGGAGGAGCCGACATGACTGACCCCGATTGTGTCTTCTGTAAAATCATCGCAGGCCGGATACCCTCGTTCAAGGTCTATGAGGACGACCGCAATTTCGCTTTCCTCGACATCTCCCCGTTCGAGAAAGGCCATGTGCTGGTTGTGCCCAAATTTCACACCGCCTTTCTGACGGACCTGCCGCAGGAGGTGCTCTTCCCGTTCACGGTCGCGGTTCAGAATGTCGCAGCCCTGCTCCTCAAGAAACTGCCGTGCGACGGCTTCAACCTCGTGCAAAACAACGGCAAGTGCGCCACGCAGGCCGTTCCCCACGTGCATTTCCACGTCGTTCCGCGCTGGAACGGACGCGTCATCAACTGGACCCCCATCAAATACGACAGCCAGGATGAGCTGGCCGCCACCTGCCGCCGTATCACGTCCTGATTCCCAGCCGTTGAACCGTGAACCTGGAACCTCTCCAACCTACCCTCTTATGAACCCTTCCTTTCAAGAGACCGTCTACGAAATCTGCAAGAAAGACGCGCGCTACCAGCCGGACGCCTATTTCTTTCTGGTCGAGGCCCTGGATGTCACGGTCAAAGACATCCGCAAGAACCAGCCGGACCACGGCCGCCACGTCAGCGGCAAGGAGCTGTTGGACGGCATCAAGACCTACGCGCTCGACGAGTTCGGCCCGCTGACCCACACCGTCTTCGCCGAGTGGGGCGTCCACGCGACCCTGGATTTCGGCGAGATCGTCTTTAACCTAGTCGAGGCCGGGCGTCTCGGCAAAACGGAGAACGACAGCCGCGAGGACTTCAAGAACGGCTACGATTTCGAAGAGGCCTTTCTGAGGCCGTTCGATCCCCAACAGCGAGAGACCCCCGCCGTTCCGCCAGCCCGGGCCTCACGCCGCCGCAAACGCACGTAGGGCTGGGACGTGTTCGCCGTTTCAACGGTCGTCTCTTCTGTTGCATCGCCCGGCCCGGCATGACATACTAACGCCCTGTCAAAGCACAACCCATGAGTACAGTCGATCTATCCTGCAAACGGTTCCTCTGCCCGGTGATGCATCCGGAAGGGCGGCGCTTCGTTTTCGCCGCCGCACTCGCGTCTTGCCTAGCCGCCGCGCTCTGGCTGCCCCTGGCTGTCCCGGGCGTATTGCTGACAGTGGGCGTTTACCTTTTTTTCCGTGACCCCGAGCGCGTACCGCCCACGGATCCGCGCGCGGTCGTCAGCCCGGCCGACGGCATCGTCTGCATGCTCACGCAGACGCCCATCCCCAGCGAGCTGGGCGCGGACAGCGCGCCCGTCTGGCGCGTGAGCGTGTTCATGAGCGTGTTCAACGTCCACGTCAACCGCATGCCCGCAGCCGGCACGGTCTCCAAGTCCTGCTATATCCCCGGCAAGTTTTTCAACGCCTCGCTCGACAAAGCCAGCGTGGACAACGAGCGCTATCTGTATTTGATGCGGACCGGGGGCGGCCAGACGCTCGCCTTCGTCCAGATCGCGGGCCTCGTCGCACGGCGCATCGTGAGCTTCGTGCGCGAGGGTCAGACGCTGGCGCTGGCCGAGCGCTTCGGCCTGATCCGGTTCGGCAGCCGCGTGGACGTCTATCTGCCGCCGGGGGTTGAGCCCGCCGTGCAGGTGGGCCAGGTCATGGTCGCAGGCGAGACCGTGGTCGCCCGCATCTAACCCGATTTCCGAAGGTGTGACTCACATGGGCAAGTTCCGATTCCGCAAGCGAAAACGCAAGCAGCACGTCGAGCGCGAGATTCCGATCCGCACGATGATTCCGAACCTCGTGACCTTTATGGCCGCGGCGAGCGGCGTCACGTCGATCCGCTACAGTTGCCAGGGGCACTGGCGCACCGCGGTGCTCGCGATCCTCGTCGCCTGCGTGCTCGACGGCCTGGACGGGCGCGTGGCCCGCATGCTGCGCGCCACCTCGAAACTCGGCGCGGAGCTCGACTCCCTGTCGGATTTCGTAAGCTTCGGCGTGGCGCCCGCCATCCTCATCTATTTCTGGGTCATGGAGGTTGTGACGCCCGAGAGCGCCGCCTACCCATTCCGCGGACTCTTCTGGGCGCTGGCGCTGTTCCATGCCATGTGCTGCGCCTTCCGGCTCGCGCGGTTCAACATCATGATCGAGGACGGGCCCAAGCAGCCTTACTGGAAACACTTTTTCATGGGGCTGCCCGCGCCGGGCGGCGCGGGGATCGTGATGACGCCCGCCATCTGGCAGCTCCACACCGAGTCAGCCGCCTTGCAGTCGCCGTGGATCGGCAGCGCCATGCTGCTCCTCTGCGGCGTGCTCATGGCCAGCCGATGCCCGACGATCTCCGTCAAGCACCTGCGCGTGCCCGCCAAGTACATGATGCCGGTGCTGCTGGCCGTGATGCTCGTGATCGGAATGCTGGTCTCCCAGTTCTGGATGACCCTCGGCCTGCTCGGAATCCTCTACTTGCTCTCGGTGCCGGTGTGCGGCGTGATCTTCCTGCGCATGCGCAAGCGCTATGACGCGCAGAACCCAGCCCCGCCCGCGACACCGCAACCGCCACCTGTCGGCAACTGACTGATCCGGCCTTAGAACCCGTAGAGCTTCATCAGGTCCGTGCGGCATCCGACGGTGTCGGTCAGCTCCGCCAGATTCTCCGGCGTCACGCGCGCAAGGAGCGCTTCAATCTCAGCCTGCACGTCCGCCCGTAGCTCCCAGTCGTCGAGCCGGACGCGTCCCGCCGCGTCCACAGGCACCTCGCCGCCGGCGTAGAGGCGGTCGCGGAAGAGCCTGCTCATCTGCTCCAAACAGCCTTCGTGGAGCCCTTTTGCCTTCATCACCTTGTACATGGCGCACACGTAGACCGACATCACGGGGATCACCGAGCTGGCGCGCGTGATGAGAGCCTTGTTCACCGACACCAGAGCCTTGCCGTTGAGCGAATCGAGCAGGCGGTTAATCTCGCCCGCCGCGGCCTCGAGGTGCTCCTTGGCCTTGCCCAGCGTGCCGGAGCGGTAGATGGCGTAGGTCGATGTGGGGCCGATGTAAGAGAGCGCCACGGTCCGCGCGCCGTCGGCGAGCAGGCCCGCGTCTTTCAGCGCGCGGATCCAGAGCAGCCAATCTTCGCCGCCCATCACCTTGACCGTGCCTTCAATCTCCTCGGGCGTGGCCGGTTCGAGCGTCACGTCAGAAAGCACCCCGGAGGCGACGTCGAGCGTCTGGCCGACCAGCGGCTGGCCGATCGGTTTGATCGCGGAGCGGTACGTGACACCGGTGACAGGGTCTGTGCGCTGCGGCGACGCGAGGCTGTAAACAACGAGATCGAAGTGCGGAATATGCCGCTCGCGGGCGCGCGTGATGACCGTCTGACGCGTCTCGTCGAGAAAGGCGTCCGCCACGAGCGTCTCCGAGAAGAGGCCCGCCTCGGCGGCGGACGCGTCGAACGCGAGGTTGTTGTACCACCCCGGCGTCCCGTGGCGCTTGAGCGTCGGGG
Source organism: uncultured Lentisphaeraceae bacterium (assembly GCA_964434815.1). Taxonomy (GTDB): domain Bacteria; phylum Verrucomicrobiota; class Kiritimatiellia; order RFP12; family UBA1067; genus CAYSXF01. The sequence continues at coordinate 1,714 of CAYSXF010000302.1, read as the reverse complement.
GACGTTCGAAGGAAACGCCGAACGTCTGAGCTCCGGCGCCGAAGGCGGCGACCACGCGGGCCGCCAGCCCATACCCGCCGGAACAGCCCAGCACCAAAACGGACTTGGGACCGGCCGTGAGCGAGGGCTTCGCCTTCTCGCTGCCGATCCACTTGCGCACCTCGGTCATGCACCCTTTCGGGTTGACCGACAGGCACACGCCCCCAATCACGCGCGGCGGTTTCGTCATTTTACTTGCCGGGCCCTAACACGCACATGAAGTCGGCTTCCGCAGCCAACTCGTCGCCGACGAAGGCCTTGCCGTGCTGCTTGGCCACGCGCGTGTTGACTTTGACATTGTCGACTTCCATGCGCACTTTGTCGTTCGGGCGGACCTGCCGGCGGAACTTCACGTTGTCGACAGAGATCAGCAGGAACAGACCGTTCCTGACCAATCCGGAAGCCACCAGGCCCGCTCCGCCGCACTGCGCCAAAGTCTCGACCAGTATCACGCCGGGAACAACCGGGTATTCAGGGAAATGCCCCTTGAAAAACCACATGTCCTCCGTGAAGGTCATCTCGGCGACATACCGCTTCTGATCCGAGTACAACAGCTTGTCCACGAACAGAAACGGTTTCCTGTGCGGCAGAAGATCCTCGGCCGGGCCATCGTAGCCCTTGCCATCTTCGACCATTTGCTTAGGCAGCACTTTTTCTTCGCTCATGCGTATCACCTGTCGTTATTCTGCCGCGCGCACCGAAACGCGTGCGGCGACTCCAAAACTAAACCGCCTTAATGACCAGCACGCCGTTGTGGCCGCCGAAACCGAGAGAGGTCGACATCGCTGCGCGGATAGGGCCTTCAACGCCCTTGTTCGGCACGACATCCAAGTCGCACTCCGGGTCAGGAGTCGTGTAGTTGATCGTCGGCGGATAGAAGCCGTCGCGGATCGCCAGCGTGCAGATCAGCGCCTCGATCGCGCCGGCCGCACCGAGCAGATGCCCCGTCATGCTCTTGGTCGACGACATCTTGAGTTTGTACGCATGTGCGCCGAAAACCGTCTTCACCGCCTTGGTCTCCATGGGGTCGTTGAGCGGCGTCGAGGTGCCGTGGGCATTGACATAATCGATCTGATCCGGAGCGAGACCGGAATCTTTCAGCGCCAAGGAGATCGCGCGGATGGCGCCCGAGGCTTCGGGGTCAGGCGCGGCCACGTGGTAGGCGTCGCCGGTGGCGCCATAGCCCGCGATTTCGGCATACACGCGGGCGTTGCGGGCCCGGGCATGCGCTTCGGACTCGAGGATCAGAATCGCAGCGCCCTCGCCCATGATGAAGCCGTCGCGATCCTTATCGAAGGGGCGGCAGGCCTGCTCGGGCGTGTCGTTGCGCTTGGTGCTCAGCGCCTTCATGGCGCAGAAACCGCCGATGCAATATTCGGTGACCGTCGCCTCGGTGCCGCCCGCGATCACGATGTCCGCGCGACCCGCGCGGATCATATCCATGCCCATGCCGATCGCATCGGTGCCCGAGGCGCAGGCCGTAACAACCGTCAGCACGGCACCCTTGGCCTTGAGAGCAATGGAAATGTTGCCAGCAGCCTCATTCGCGATGAGCTTGGGAATCATCATCGGCGAGAGCCGGCCCGGCCCACGTTCAAATAGAATTTTATACCCCTCGTCATCCACCTCGGTGCCGCCGATGCCGTTGCCGAGCATCACGGCAACACGGTCAGGG
>CAYSXF010000301.1:0-5838 GCA_964434815.1 uncultured Lentisphaeraceae bacterium | reverse complement strand
GCGCGCGTGGACGAAAGCGGAGATCATGAGCCAGTACCTCAACCGCACGCCGTTCAAGAGGCCGTACGAAAAGCGCTCAAGGACGCTCAGGCCGCGACTGAGAAGTAACAACAAAAAAGGAGAAACGAACATGAGCAAGACAACATCCGTGGCGGTTTGTTTGGCAGCGGCGCTTGCGATGGCCGCGCAAGGCGGCGAGAAGAGCAGCAAGGCATCAAGAAACGAGGCGGCCGGCGGCGGATCGTCCGGCTCTTCTTCCAGCGTGTCATCCGGAACAGGCATCAGCGTCAAAACCGCGAACGGTCAGACGACGGTCACCTACAAGGGCAAGGAAGTGTTCAAGGGGCAGACCTCGGGCAAGGTCTCAGCACGCAGTACCAGCGTCAACGGCACCGAGTATGCGGCCGCCTTCGACGGCGATAAAGTGCTGTGGGAAAGTACCTCCGGCGCGGCTGAGCACGTCAAGGCGGCCGGCCTCACGCAGCCCACCCTTGACCCGAATAAGTCCAAAAAGTCCGGCAAAAAGCGGCGATCGGAGTCATAGCAAGGGCTATGGGACGACCGTGGCCGGAGTCCTGCCGCGCACGGAGTTGATGAGGAGGACTCGGGGGCTATTAAGCAGTTCGTCAACCGTGATGACGCGCTCGATCACGGTTCTTGTTTCGAGCAGATGCGCGCGAAACGTGCCAGCCAGAAGGCCGCAGGACACGGGCGGAGTACACAGCACACCATCAATTTCAGCCACCACATTCATGCGCGTGGATTCGGTGACTTCGCCGTCGGCGTTGAACAGGATCACGTCATCGAAACCGGGACGCGAAGCCATTGCGTCAGAATACACGCTACGATTTGTGGTCTTGTGATAGAGGAAGATGTCGGAGCGGTTCACGGGGCTACGCGCCAGTGCGGCTGTGAGCGGCTTAACGTCAGAGGCGGCTGAGATTGGCTCAGACTCAAGTGTGATCTCTCCTTTCTGAGCGACTAGCAGTCGGACTCTGTGTGGAAGTGCAGGAAAACTGAAGGAGCGGCTGTGCAGGCGCTGCCGCACGGCTTCAAGGTCGAGCGTGTAGTCGAAATACTCGGCGGATTCCGCGAGCCGCGTCAGATGTTTTTCGAGGAGAGTGTAGCCCTCGGCGGACGTCCAAAGCATGGTTTCGAGCAGCGAGAACGGCGGAATGACGGTGTCCAGAATCCGGGTCTTGGTGCGGCCCTCCGCCTGCTCCTGCGAGCAGACAGAGTCCCTCACGATGCCGCCGCCCACGCCATACTCGGCTTGTCCGTGCGCGTGGTCTATCAGGAGGGTGCGAATCGCCACATTGAATTGCGCTTGGCGGTTGGGCGCGATGAAACCGATGGCGCCGGTGTAGACGTGGCGCGGGGTCGTCTCGAGGTCGGCGATCAGCCGCATGGTGCGGGCTTTGGGCGCGCCGGTGATCGAGGCTGCCGGAAAAAGGGCGGAAAAGATGTCGGCGACAGAGGCGTGGGTCTCGGCCTGCACGGCGGAGGTCAGATGCCACACGGTCGGATATTTTTCCAGGGCAAAAAGCTGGGGGACGGTCACGCTGCCGGGCTCGGCGACGCGCCCCATGTCGTTGCGGACCATATCGACGATCATGAGGTTTTCAGCCCGGTTCTTCTCGGACTCGCGCAGCGTCGCGGCCTGCTCGCGGTCTTGCGCGAGAGTCAGGCCGCGCGGGGCGGTGCCTTTCATGGGGTGTGATTCGAGGCGGTCGCCGTCGAGACGGAAAAAGAGTTCGGGGGAGGCGCTGCAAACGGTCCAGTTGCGGGTGGAGACAAAGGCGCCGTAGGTCGGCCCTTGGGCGGCGACCAGACGGCAGAAGGCGGGCCACGGGCTTTCGGAGAACGCGCGACGCAAGCGGTATGTGAGATTGACCTGATAGGTGTCGCCCTCGTGAATCAGTTGCTTGATGTGGTCAAAAGCCTGTGTGTACGCCTCTGGCGTGAACGAGGTCTCCCAACGGTCGGTCAAAGGAGTTGGCAAGCCGGTGAAGAGGGGCAGATCCACCTCGCGCGGCGCATCATAGAGCCCGAACCAGAGCAGCGGAAACATTCCGTCCGTCCGCACGGTCAAGGCCGGGTCGAAGCCCGGCGCGGCTTCGTAGGCGAGCAGTCCGGCTGCGTGCAGTCCGCGTGTGGCCACGGCCATTTCGACCGCGCGGAGCGCGTCCGCCACCTCGTCGGTTCGAAAGGTCTGGATGATCTCACTTGGGCGTTCGAAAAGCAGCCAGCGGTCTGCGCCTGTGTCGTGCAGAATGATCGAGTTGGCTGATGGACTCTCAGAAACCACGTAAAATATTCCGATCACGTTGTCTCTGCAGCCGGCATGCAGACCCACAGGGTGAGGTAAGCAATCAGCCCCATCCCGCCGGCAAAGAGCGAGGTGACGAACACCACGCGCCATAGCCACGCAGGAATTGGCGTGTACTCTCCCAATCCTCCACACACGCCAGCGATCTTTTTGTCGCGGGCTGACTTTCTCAGCTCCCTCAGGTTCCAATCCGCTCCCGATCTGACTTCTTGCTTAGATGTCTCGCCCATTCCGTTTCCCCTTCACGTAACCTTGTCAATCGCCTGATGTGGCAATTTTAACACTACAGGTTTGGAAAGTGCAAGCAGGACACGGACGGCTTTAGGGTGAGTTTAAGCCCACACTTAAACGACTACACTTACGCAACTTCACTTACGCGCCTCGCTCCACCTTTTGCATCGCCGCGTGCGTTTTCCCTGTGTTACTCTATGACCGGCTGAGAAAACATTTTTTTGCGAGTGAGACACGGAGCATGAAACAGGGACGGCGCATACGGTTGGTAAGGGCGTTCGCGCGGCTCATGCTTTACGGGCTGTGCGCCGCAGCCGCCGTGTGGTTCTGCTGCCCGCCGCCGCTGGAGGACGCGGCCCGCTACCCGTCTGGCGTCATCCTGCGCGACCGCACGCGGCGGGTGCTGCGCGTGGGGCTCGGCCGCTGCGACGAGGACTGCCGGCCTTACTACCGGGCCTCGTTCGACGACTGGGTCGTCAAGGCGGTGATCGCTTCCGAAGACAAACGCTTCCTCTCGCACGGCGGGGTGGACTTCAAGGCGCTGTCGCGCGCGGTGCGGCAGAACCTCTCCAATCACCGCCGCATCTCGGGCGCGTCCACCATCACCATGCAGACGGTGCGGCTGATCAGCCCGCATCCGCGCACCCTGGCGTGGAAAGCCGTCGAGTCGGTGCGGGCGCTGCGCCTCGAGCGCGCGTGGACGAAAGCGGAGATCATGAGCCAGTACCTCAACCGCACGCCGTTCGGCTCCAACCTCGTGGGCATCGAGGCCGCTTCGTGGGGGTGGTTCGGCAAGGCTCCGCAGCAGCTCAACCTCGGCGAGGCCGCGCTGCTGGCAGGCCTGATCCAGTCGCCCACCCGCTTCCGCCCCGACCGCTTTCCCGCAGCCGCGACGAAGCGCCGCGCCTACGTTCTTGAGCGGATGGAGCAACTGGGCATGATCGACGCGCGGGCCCGCGACGAAGCGGCGCGCGAGGCCGTGGTGTTGCGGCGCGCGCCGCGCCCCTTCCTCGAACCGTTCTTCTGCGACTGGGTGCAGAACTCCACCACGATTGAGCCGGGCGAATACACGACCACGCTCGACCCCGCGCTGCAGGACGCGGTCAAGCGCCAGGCCGCGCGGCAGGCGGAGGCGCACGGGCTCGACGTCGCGGCCGTGGTGCTGGAGGTCAGGAGCGGCGCGCTGCGCGCGATGGCCTGCTCGGGCGACTACTTCGCCAAGCCCGACGGGCAGGTCAACACGGCGGCCGCGCCGCGCCCGGCTGGGTCGACGCTCAAGCCCTTCGCCTACGCGCTGGCCATGGACCGCGGCCTGCTCACGCCTGGCTGGGTGCTGGCCGACGTGCCGCGCCGCTTCGGCAACGACGAGCCGCTCGATTTCTCGGGCGCGTTCATGGGGCTGGTGACCGCGCGCGAGGCGCTGATCCTCTCGCTCAACCTGCCGGCCATCGAAGTCGAGGAGCGGGTGGGGCAGCCGCTTTTCTACACCACGCTGCGGCAGCTCGGGCTGAACGCGCTGGACCAGCCCGCCGCGCACTACGGGCTGGGGCTGGTGCTGGGCAACGGGTCGGTCCGCCTCATCGAGCTGGCGAACGCCTACGCCTGTCTGGCGCGGGGCGGCGTGTGGCGGCCGGGCATCGTGCTTGAAGAGAAGAGGGGCGACCCGCCGGTCGCCCGTACCGTGTTTTCAGAAGGCGCCTGCTGGCTGGTGGCGGATATGCTGAGCGGGGGCGAGCGCGCGCTGGATGCGGTGGGGCATGTCGCAGATGCCGGGCTGCCGCGCTTCGCTTGGAAGACCGGCACATCGTCGGGGTTCCGCGACGCGTGGACCGTGGCGTGGAATCCCGACTACGTGGTGGCGGTCTGGTGCGGCTTCAAGGCCGGGCGGCGCGGGCCTGACTCGATGATCGGCAAGAAAGTGGCCGCGCCGGTGGCGTGGGAGATCATCCGGCACCTGTATCCGGCGGGCGGCGCGCCGTGGTACCAGCGGCCGGCGGCGGTGGTCGAGCGCGAGGTGTGCGCGGTCTCCGGGCGCGCGCCCGACCCGCTGTGCGAGCGGCGCACAACCGACTGGGCGCTGCGGCAGTGCTCCTCGTGCGGGATCTGTCCCGTGCATGTGCGCGACGCTCAGGGCAAGGTGCAGGCGCGCTGGCCGGCGGAGGTGACGGCGTTTCTGGCGGCCCAGTCGCGCGGCGGCGCGAGCGCGCCGGTGGCTGCCGGCGGGCTGAAGATCGTGGCACCGGCAGACGGTACGGTGTACCGGATTGTGGAGGGCATGGCCGCGCAGCAGATTGTTTTCAAGGTGTCGGGTGCGGCGGCAGGCGCGCCGCTCTACTGGTTCCGCAATGACGCGTTAGAAGGCACAGGGACGGGCGGAGCGCCCTTCTTCTGGACGCCGGTGCGCGGCACGCAGCATTTCGTCTGCTCCGACATTTCCGGCGCTTCAGCCGCCGTGACGGTCCGCGTGGAATAATGCCACCGGCCGAAAATTATTTAGCCCAAAAGAGAGACCGGAGTCTCGAAGGGTAGGGACGGGCGTCCTCGCCCGTCCGGGCAAGCGTGGACGCTTGCCCCTATCTGGTTAAGTCCAAATCCTTTTCGACAGCGGTACGAGTCATGCATTTCTGGGTCGAGCTACGGGCTGTACGGATTTCGCGGATGAGAGTTGCAACAGTTGTTCACACTGCCAAAGAAGACAAGAACCCTTTCCGCGCTATCCGCGAAATCCGTAGCCTCTCGTTCATCAGTCCTCGAGCGGCATGGGATTGCACAGATTTTCGGCGCGGTCCGCGACGCGCCCGCAGTTGAAGCAGATGAACGCGGGGTCTAGTACGAGCTCCTTGATGGCCTCAAACTTGGCTTTGCTGGCCAACACGCAGAGATGTCCCTGATGGTCTCCCGAACATTTTTCGCTTTTCATTCTTCCTCCTTGGCACGTATGGACGCGTTTCCGGCTCCTCACTGGTCGCGGAGGCGGAAGATGATGGTGAGGCGGGCGTTGGAGTCCACCGGACGCCCGTCGCAGGCGCCGGGTTTGAAGCGCGCCTGCGAGACGGCCCGCTCGGCGGCCGCGTCGAGATCCGGGAACCCGCTGGAAGTGACCAGAGAGACCGCGCTCGCGTGCCCTTCGGCGGTGACGGACACGTCGAGGATCACGGTGCCTTCCTCGCCCCGGCGGCGCGCGCCGATGGGGTAGTTGGGCTGGATGGCGCGCTCGAGCGAAGGGTGGGCGTCGACGCGGCCAAGGCTGCCGCCGCCGGAAGACACGAGCGTGGCTT
>CAYSXF010000300.1:0-5854 GCA_964434815.1 uncultured Lentisphaeraceae bacterium | reverse complement strand
GTGTATAAGAGACAGCGTCCCGTATATCACAGCACCCACGCTCTTTCTGAATGGAAGCAATGACCATCATGGCTGTTGTGAGCGCGGGTTGGAGAGCTTTAAGCTGTTTAACAAAAACGTGCCGTGGGCTTTCGCCATGCAGGTGCGGGGTCATCACAACACCGAGAAGATCGGCCAGGATTGCAAGATGTGGCTGGAGAAGTATGTTCTGGGCAAGGAGATCTTCTGGCCCGCGCATCCGAAATCGGAAATCGCACTCGACGCGGAGGGCGTTCCCGCGCTGACCGTCACGCCTTCAAGCCCGGACCGCGTGCAAAAGGTGGAGGTCTATTACTCGCTCAAGAACCCGGTGTGGATCGCCCGCGCCTGGCGGGATGCCGAGTCCGTAAGGAAGGGCAATGTGTGGGTGTCCAAACTGCCGGTCTTGAATGTGGACGACTATGTTTTCGCCTATGCGAATGTGATTTATGATACGACCGCTGTCGTGTCGACCGATTTCAAAGCCACGATTCCCTCCAAGCTCGGCAAAGCCCAGGCGACCGACAAAGCCTCTGACGTGATCTACTCGGGCGATGGAGGCGTGGGTGTCTGGAGCAACGTCGCGGAAGTGGAAGGCGTCGGAGGCATTAAAGGGTTCCGCTGCATGAACAATAACGCGGGCTTTGCGACCGACCGGATGAGCGACCCCAAGTGGCAAGCCCCGGCGAACGGCGCGCTCAGCTTCAAGTTCTACTGCACGGAGCCCCAGGTTTTGATTTTCACAGCGGGTGATTTTTCGGGCGAGCTTGGCATCACCGCCTCCGATAACTGGCAGGAGATGGTGATCCCCAAGGACAAGCTGTTCAACAAGCACAATCAGAAAGTTTCGTTGCCTGATTGGGGAAAAGTTGGGAACATCAGCTTCATGCCCAAGGCGGGCTCGGACATCACCAAGATCGTTTTTGCCCAGTTCAAATGGGTGGTGAAATGAGAACAAAGAAACAGCCTGTGAAAATGAAAAGCAGAACAATCCTGTTTGCCTTATTGATGATTGTTGGGGCAACCGCTGCCTATGCGGGCGATCCGGTGGAGATCGGCGCGGGCAAGATGGTTTTGAAATTCGCCTCCGACGGCAGGCCGAAATCGTTTAAGGCCGGTGGCAAGGAACTGCTCAACGAACAGGATCCGGGATCCGGCTTCGAGCTGAAAGGCTTTGCTTTCGATGAACGCAAACCAGTGTCCTTCCCGTTTAAGGATCTCCGTCTCGACGGGAAGCAATTGGTTGCCTCGATCAAGGACAACATCCGAATCACGTTCGACGTGAAGGCGACGGAGCGCTATATCACGTTCAAAATCAGCCGCGTGGAAGGGGTTCCGAAAAGCAATCTGCTCTGGCTGCAGTTCAAGATGAACGCGGACTACAAGGCCAAGACGCTGCCCTTGGACTACATGACCAAGGCGAACGCGTGGGGATGCGAGGTCAGTTGGCCTTGGCTCTGGGAGCGGTCAGCAAATACGCCCTTGGGCGGTTTTGCGCTCTATGTGCCGGCCGATGACGCTGATGCGGACGAGACGCTGCTCCATATCTGGGCCAATGAAGGTCTGCCGCATCCGAAGGTCAAAGGCGAATGGACTGTGGAGACCGCACGGGCCTGGCTTGCGGAATGGCAGCGGGAGTTTTCGGACCAGAGCCAGATGCTGATCACCGCGACCAACAACGCGGAGCTTTATCAGCTTGCGGACTTTGCCGCCAAGCTGGATATCAAGCGCATCTACATGCACACCGACACCTGGCGCGGCGAGTACTGGCCTGTCAAATACAGTTTTCTTCACCTGAATCCGAACACCTTCCCCAAGGGCGAGGAGGACTTTCAGAAATTCGCAAAGTACGCCAGAAGCAAAGGGATCGGCCTCACGATCCATACCGTCAGTTGCGCCATCGCCAATGAAGACCCGGACTATGTGGCCGGTAAGATTGACCCGCGCCTCGCGAAGTGGATCAGCGGCATGCTGGCCGAGCCGGTGTCCGCAACGGATAAAATGATCGCGTTCAGGCCCGCGCCCGGCGCGGAGATGCCGATGAGCATTGACCGTCCGGTCACCGGACCCGCCAACGTCGATCCCTGGAACAATATCCGGACGATGCGCCTGGGCGATGAATTCATCGGGGTCGGTGAGTTCGCTGACACCGACAAGGACGTCTGGCTTCTGAAGGCGTGCAGGCGCGGACTTTTCAAGACGGTAGCCGCTTCGCACTCGGCGAACACCAGCGTGACAGGACTGATCCGGCCTTATGACCAATGCTTCACGGCCGACAACGACAGCACGCTGGTGGCGGAACTCGGACGCCGCATCGCGGAATTCGACAACCGGAACAACATCATCCACTGCGAGCAGGACGCCGGCGAGATCCACACGGTCAACCATCAGTGGGGGTACGCCAAATTCACGGAGGGGGTGTATACCAACCTCGATCATCCCGTGACCAGCAACAATTCCGGCGGGTCGCACATGCCCTGCCAGCTCGAATACAGGTTCAACAGTTCGAAGACCGCTATTGCCGCGAGGAATCAACCGCAGGTGCCGCTGACGCTTGCACGCAACGGACGCCTTTCCACCGGCCCCTATGAAATGTTCTCCGCCGTGGCCAAGCCCATCGCCTCGGGTGTGAGGAGCATTGGCATTTACAAGCCCGAGCCGATGTTCGGCGTCTCGACCGAGATCTTGCTGAATCACGGCTTGTCCTCTTACGCCGCCGCGACTGTCCTCGCCTGGAAAATAGTGGCGCCGCTGCTCACGGAGCAACAGCGTAAAACCATTCTTGGCTCGGGCGACGAAGTCATCTATCGCGCCGAGAAGAAAGGCTCTGGGTATGAGATTACGCCCCTGCGGATGCTTTGCCGTCCCGGGGTCGATATCGGCTGGAAGACCGGATCCGAGTTCGGTCCCATCGTTCCCAGGCAATACGTCAAGACCGGCGAAAGCCTCGCGGTTGAAAACCCGTGTGCCGGGCAAGAGCCTGAATTTCTCATTCGGGTCATGGCCGGATTTGACGGACAGACAAAGGTCATCGGCAGAACTTCCGAGAGCATCTCAAAGGATAAGGCAATTGTAGAGGCCTACAATGTCGGTGCAGGACTTAAGCTCGCTGAAGCAACGCCTGCGACCAGCAGCATCGCTTCTTCTCTGAACACGAATATTCAGCCGAAAGCCGAGAAAGTGCACAATGTCGGCGACCATCAATTTGCCGCTGACGGCGAAGCTCTGAAGATCCGTTTTGAGAACAAGCGCAATGAAGCGATCCGGAACGAGGAGAAACTTCCCTACTTCGACTGTTCCTCCAACATGGAGAAGGCGCGGGGGATCGCGCTCACGGTAACTGGCGACGGCAGCGGAGCGGTTCTTGTTCTGCAGGCGCATTGTTCAGGCCCGAGGGACTACATTGTTCCGCTCGACTTCAAGGGGCCGCGCGAGATCGTCATTCCCTGCGGCGAGGTTTCGTGGAGCGATGCCCGCTGGGGTTGGCGCTTTGAGACCAAAGGATCGAAATATGGAGTCCTTCACCGGATGTCCATCGGGATTGGGAAAGTGCCGCCCAAGACCACGGTTGATGTCTCCGTGGCAAATATCCGCGTGTTGCCTGAGATTCAGGCCGCACTGATGAATCCAGTCATCACGCTCGGCGCAGGTGTCCTGCGCATCACCGGCACCGTTCCGAGCGAATCGTACGTCTGGTACAAGGGTGGCGACAGGGTCGGCGTCTATGATCTGAACTGGAATAAAATTGCGGAATTGCCTGTCGAGAAACAGAACTTCATCGCCCCTAAAGGGCCACTTCAGATCCGTGTTGAAAGCAAGGGTTCCAATCCCGCGCCCTGGCTCGAATGCCAGTTCCTTGTCAAAGGCGCCACCCTGACTGTACAAGCGAATGAGAGCAAAACCAACTGAGCGTGCAAGGAGTTAAAAGTGAATGACAAACCGGTGACAGCTTTTCTCGTGGCGGGTTTTTTGGCGCTGACCCTTGGTCACGCTTGGGCAGCAGAGAAACCGGCCGCGCTAGACGGAACCTCCGCTGAGATGTGGGGGAAGAGCGACGGCACGAAGACCAACCTTGCGCGCGGCGCATGGCTGAAGGACTCGCGCTTCGCGATGTTCATCCACTGGGGGCTTTACTCCGAACTCGGCGGCAAGTGGAACACCAAGACCCAATATGGCATCGCCGAGTGGATCATGCGGCGGGCGCAGATACCCGTCGCCGAATATGAGAAGGTGGCCGGGCGTTTCAACCCGACGAACTTCAACGCGGACGAGTGGGCGCAACTCGCAAAGGACGCGGGCATGAGGCATATCATGATCACCGCCAAACACCATGAGGGCTTCGCGATGTTCAAATCGGCGGCAAGCCCATACAACATCGTGGACGCCACGCCCTTCAAGAGAGACCCCATGAAGGAACTCGCTCAGGCCTGCCGGGAAAAGGGGCTGCGCTTCGGGTTCTACTACTCGCAGACACAGGACTGGCACGAGCGCGACGCGGTGGGCAACGACTGGGACTTCAAGGCCGGGGCGGGCGATTTCCAGCACTACCTCAAGACCAAAGCGCTTCCGCAAATCAGGGAGCTGCTGGGCAACTACGGGCCGATCGCGGGCGTGTGGTTCGACACGCCGGGGCCGATCACGCCCGAACAGTCGAAGGGACTCGTGGACCTTGTCCACACCTTGCAGCCGCAGGCGCTGGTCAACAGCCGCATCGGCAACGGGCTTGGCGACTACGAAACGCTCGGAGACCAGGAGATCCCGCGCCTGCCGCGAGCGGGGTTGTGGGAGACGCCCGACACGGCCAACGACACCTGGGCTTACGCTTGGTACGACCGGGACTGGAAGAGCCCGACGGAGATCGCCGAGCGTCTGGTGCGCGTGGTCAGCCGCGGCGGCACCTACCTGCTCAACGTCGGCCCGGACGGCACGGGGCGCATCCCGGCGCAGTCCGCGCGCATCCTGCGGGAGGTCGGCAAATGGGTACACGCGCATGAGGACGCGATCCACGGCACGGATACGACCCCCTTCGGCCCGCTCGCCTGGGGCGAATGCACGGCGCGCGGCAACACGCTCTACCTGCACGTGTTTCAATGGCCTGCGGACGGTACGCTCGTTTTGCCTGGGCTGCAATCCAAGGTCAGGCGGGCGACGCTCGAAGGTGAGAAAGTCAATGTTGCGCGGGAAGAGAATCTGCTCGTCATCAGCGTGCCGAAGCTGCGCCCCGACACCCTGATTCCGGTCTTGACGCTGGAACTGGCGGGCCCGGTCGAAGCGAGCCGCGAGGCGTATGTGCTGGACGGCTGCCGCAACACGCTGGAGATGGGTGTGGCCTCGCTGAAGGGGTGCGAGGTGAAAGCCGTCGACTGGATGGAGAAGTTCGGCGACTGGAAGCACATGGAGTGTCTGGTTGGATGGCAGGGGGCAGAGCGCTCGGCGACGTGGGCCTTCAAAACGGTCTCGCCCTGCTCGTTCTACCTCGATGTGGAGTACACCTGTCCCGCCGAGGACGACTACTCCGAATGGGGCATACGCTGCGGCGACAACAATCTGACCTTTCCGCTGATCGACACCGGCGAGCGTCCGACGCGCAAGGCGTTCGGCGGCGCGCTTCCGCGCTTCCGCACCTACCGCGTCGGGGTTATCGATCTTCCGAAACCCGGTGCGCAGCAGCTCACGTTCGGGCCCACGGGCGCAGACGGCAGAAACATCCGAGTCACGGCGCTGCGGTTGCTTCCGGTAGAGTAATGTCCAACCATGAAAGGGCTATGCGACAAATGAGGCGATTTCCGGAAAAGGTGCTGAGGCACGAAGGCTTTGAACAAGGCTGGGGCGGGTG
>CAYSXF010000299.1:0-5864 GCA_964434815.1 uncultured Lentisphaeraceae bacterium | reverse complement strand
CACAGTAACTGAAGAGCACATGCTTGCCGTCGTACGAGAGGTCGGGATGCTGCGTGCAGCCCGGCGGCAGCTTGTCGCGCGTCAGCCACCGCTCGTTCGGCTTCGCGCTCTTCCAGTTCTCCAGCACCATCAGGCCGGGTGCCACGCGGCTGCTCCGGCCGATATACTGATCCACGTTGTGGTAGTAAAGCGGGATATGGCGCACATCGACGAGCAGATCCTTGAAGTCGGCCGCCGGATGGTTGAACAGAATTTTGCGCCGCAGCGCCGCGAGCGAATCGGCATACGCGCGCAACGCCAAGACGCCCTTTTTCCGCTCTGCTGCGGCGTCCTGTTTCGCCGCAGCGACCTCGGCGCGGAACGCGTCGACCGACACGCCTTCGGACGTCATGAACGCGCACAGCGCGTCGAGCTGCGCGACCGCCTCGTCGAGCGACGCATACTCGCGCTTGGCTTTGAGCGCGTCGAAATAGAGTTTCAGCCACTCCGGCTCGCTGCCCTCTTTCTTGCTCGCCGTCAGATCTGCAAGCCTCTTGGCCAATTCAGGCTCATCGCCGCACTGCGCCAAGAGTTTGCGGAGCGCATCTGTAACGACCTCCGCGCCCGGCGTGCGGATGTACCGAGCCAGCTCCATCGTGCCGCCAGTGTCGGCCATCTGCCACTCGCGGCCCAGATCGCCCACGCTCTCGTTGTCCATGCTGCCTTTGAGGATCGCCTGCACCTGCCGCTTATCGAAGCCCCCCAGCACGCTGAAGACCGCGTGCGCGCTCTCCGAACCGGTGTCGGAGATGCCAACCTTGGCCTCAAACCGCACGTATTTCTTGTCGAGCGCATAGCTGAGATAGCTGTCCACGTGAGCGAAGAGACCGAACGCCATCCGCTGCTTTCCGATCGAATAGAACGGACCGTTGCCTTTGTTGACGTGCAGTTCGCTCCAGCCCAAGACCACGACCTGCGGCTGCAAATCGGTCAGGCGCGTGGCCTTGCCTGCCTGATCGGTGAGCACGGGTTCGCCCCAATAGGTATGGCCCCCGCCCATCGTTCCCTCGACCGTAAGACAGAGATGCTCAAGGCCGGCCACATCGACCGATACCGACACCGGCGCTTCGCCACCGTGGATCTTTGGGCCGTGATACGGCTTGAACGAAGAGGGAATCCGCGCGGCGTTGTCGCTGCACTGCGAAAGCCCCTGCAAGAAAGCAGTGCGCGCCTGGGTCACAGAGTGAATCAGCGCATCCTCTTTCGGATCGGCCCGCAGTACCACCGGTAGGAGCCAAAACACCGCCCCGAGCGCCAGAAAAAATTCCCTCATGAAAAATCCCCCTTGGCAACAGTCCCCATTTATTATTGTGGTTACAGTAACATAACGGCTGGGGTCTGCCAAGGCTTGGGTCATGGGGAGTCGATAAGGAACGCTCAACTCTGAACGTTCAACGCCCAACGCTCAAGTTTGGAAGAAAGGCAATCAATTCCATGGGGTTCGTCCCCTTACTTCAGCGTTAAGAGTTAAGCGTTGAACGTTGAGCGTTCTCTTAACGAATGGCACACGCCCTCCACGTTGTCATGGGCAAGTTGCCCATGCTACCTTTGCACCTCAACTTGCAAACAACTCGTGCGCGCGCCTGAGCAAATCCCGTTTGGTAAATCCGGTTGGCCGTTGGACGCCCCATTCTGGTATAGTTGGGGCACATGTTAGGGAAACTGAAAACTTACCTGCTTGAGCACCATCCGCGCAGCGCGCGTGCCCAAGAGTTTCTGAAATACATCGGGCCCGGACTGCTGGTCACCGTGGGGTTCATCGATCCCGGCAACTGGGCCGCCAACATCGCCGCGGGCTCCCAGTTCGGCTACACGCTGCTGTGGGTCATCACGCTCTCCACCGTCATGCTCATTCTTCTGCAGCACAACGCCGCCCACCTCGGCATTGTGACCGGCGACTGCATCTCCGAGTCCGCAACCCGGCATTTGAAGCCCTGGGCGTCCCGTCTCATCTTGCTCTCGGCCGTGGGCGCTGCAATCGCCACCGCGCTGGCTGAAATCCTGGGCGCGGCCATCGCGCTCAAGATGCTGTTCAAGATACCTCTCGTGCCCGGCGCGCTCCTCACGGTTGCCACGGTGAGTGCGGTGCTTGCCACAAACACCTACACCAAAGTGGAGAAGTGGATCGTCGGGTTCGTTTCGCTGATCGGCCTCTCGTTCATCTACGAGCTCACCCTGGTGAATGTCCCGTGGGACGTCGCACTGGTCTGCATGGTGAAGCCGGAGATTCCGACCGGCTCCATCCCCATCCTGATGAGCGTGCTGGGCGCGGTGGTCATGCCGCACAACCTGTTCCTGCATTCGGAAGTCATCCAGAGCCGGCAGTGGAACCTCGCCGATCGGACCATCATGAAACGGCAGCTCGACTACGAGTTCCTCGACACGCTGTTTTCCATGATCATCGGCTGGGTTATCAACTGCGCGATCATCATTCTGGCGGTCGCGACATTCCATGTGAAGGGCACGGTAGTTGAGGATCTGCCCCAGGCCGGAGCGCTGTTGAAACCGCTGCTGGGCAATCTGGCCGCCACAGTCTTCGCGTGCGCGCTGCTGTTCTCGGGCATCGCGTCGAGCATTACCGCCGGAATGGCAGGCGCGTCCATTTTCGCCGGAATGTTCTACGAAACGTACAACATCAAAGACAGACACAGCCGCATCGGTCTATGCCTCACGTATGGCGGGGCTGCGGCGGCGCTGCTGTTCATCGGCGACCCGTTCAAGGGGCTGATCTGGTCACAGGTGCTGCTCAGCGTTCAGTTGCCCTTCACGGTCTTCCTGCTGCTTTTCCTGACCTCGTCGAAGAAGGTGATGGGCGAGTTCGCAAACAAGCCCTGGCCGAAGCTGATGCTGTATACCATCGCAGGGGTCATTACGGTTCTGAATGTCCTGCTTTTCGCGGACGTGGTTAAGCAGTTCGCTTAAGTGACATTGACATTATTCCCGTGCTTTCGCACCGGTGATGTCGAAACGCAGGTAAACCGTCCGCTGACAGAGGCCGGGCGCGGGATTGGGCTGCGACTGCGGCCCGTATTGGTCGGCGTCGGAGAACTTGGTCCCTATCGGCGGGATCGCATCGAGGAAGGCCAGTCCGGTCTGCGGCGTGTGTAGTTTCGTATGCGCCGGATCGTCCCCTTCGTTGGGACGGTACACGCCGAGATACGAGTGCTCGGCTTCGGTCATCAGTGTGATCACGCCTTCGGTCGTTTCGAACGCAGCCCATACCCAATCGCCGAAGTACCCCTTGAACTCGGGATAGACCCAGCTCTCGCCGGGCTTGGTGTCGTTGTACGCATTCTGCCACACGTCCCAGCAGGTGCCCTTGAGCCGGTTCTTCCAAACGTGGTACGGGCCTTTGCCCAGCCAGCGCATTGACTTCATCTGCTTCTCTGGATAATCGAACTGGATGCCCGCGAGATCACACACCTGGTCGAGTTGGTAACGGTACGCCAACTTGAGCCAGCCGTTCGGCTGAATCGTCCACTGCGCCTCCATCAGGGGGCCTTCGTATGCAGCTTCGATGACAGCGCACTTTCCTTCCATGCGGTGCGTCAGGCGCGTGAGCTTGCTCTGTCCTGTCAGGTCGAGCGTAGCTTGCATATTTTTGGGCTGCTTATCTTTCCCCATGGGTGTCCTGACAGTCTTCGTCGCGCTGGCCACGAAGCGGGGGCCGTTCGAGAGGGACAAGGATTGGGCGCGGACTGACACGGCCGACAACATGCCGTCGGATTTGCTGAAAGCGAGTGCGAGTTCGCCCGCAGTCACTTTGATTTGTGCGGCCTCTTCTGTGACACGGATCGGCACGGATGAAGCGCCTATCGCTCGTGCGACCTGCGCGGCACGCGTCTGAAGAGGCCACGACCACGTCCAGAGTTCACGGCCTTCTGGATTCCGCACCGTAACGAGCAGCGCGTCCGCATTGCGCCAGTCAGCGGGCAGTTCCAGCTTGAGCGTGCCGCTGGCGTGAGGCGGAACCTGCGGGCCAG
The DNA here is from genome assembly GCA_964434815.1 of uncultured Lentisphaeraceae bacterium. GTDB lineage: Bacteria > Verrucomicrobiota > Kiritimatiellia > RFP12 > UBA1067 > CAYSXF01. The sequence goes on along the minus strand of CAYSXF010000299.1, from coordinate 1,842 downwards.
CCACTGAGCCTTGGGCAATCGCCAGATATCCCGTTCCATCTTCCTGCGGCAGCGGGAAACAGGCGAGCGTCCAGTCGAACCGGCACTGGTCGAGCGCGGTGAAGTCGTAACGGTTCTCGACCGCAAGTGTCGGCAGCGCGTCGCCGCGCACCTGCACGGGGCACCAGATTTCTCGCACCGTGCTGAAACTGCCCTCACGCTCGCGGTGCGGTCCCACCAACCCGTCCGGGGCGCGGTTGCCGTTCACATCGACGCGGCCGTTCTGGTCAGTGCGCACCACACCTTCGTCGAGCAGCGCCCAGATGAAGCCGCCCGCGCTGACCGGCGAGTTGCGCATCACCTCCCAGTAGTCGTCCAAGCCCGCACCGCCGCCACCGTCATAGAGCGCATGCAAGAACTCCGTCGGCATGTAGAGATCCGTTCCTGCGCAGGACTTCTTCACGCTTTCGTAACTCTTGTAGTGGGCTGTGTTGATGCCCTGCGAGAATCCCCACGGGTGCATCACATGGCGCTGCTGCGGGTCCCACTTCGGGAATTCCGCGTCGAGCGACGTATTCCAGCCGCCCTCGTTGCCGTTGTCCCACAGCAGAATACACGGATGGTTCACATCGCGCTTCACCATCGCCTCGACGAGTTTCGCACCTACCTCGGCATCATGCGCATGCTGCCAGCCTGAGAGTTCGTCCAGCACGTACAAGCCCAACTCATCGCAGGCCTCGAGAAAGTGCGTGTCCGGCGGATAGTGCGACATGCGCACGGCGTTCATGTTCATCTCCTTCATCAGCGCCACGTCCGACCGGCTGATCGCCTCGCTGAGCGTGCGGCCCGATTCCGGCCAGAAGGAATGGCGGCACGCGCCTTTCAGCATCACGCGCTGGCCGTTCACGAACAGGCCCTTGCCTTCGCGGACTTCGATGGTGCGGAAACCGAAGCGCTGCGTGATTTCGTGAAACGGCTTTCCTTGCGCCGTCAGCGCCAGTTTCATCCGATAGAGGCTCGGCGTCTCGGCTGTCCAGTTCTTCTGGCCGCTCACGCGCGTCTGGAGCACAACTTTCTGAGCGCCCGCCTCGACCTTCGACTCCATGACCGCGCCAATTCCCTCTACGTCCGCGCGCACCCGGCCCGCCTGTGCGAGGTCGCCGCCGAGATAGACCTCCACGGCGAGTGATCCGTCGGCCTGCGCGTTGATCGCCGCACGTTCGATGAACGTTGGCGGCAGCGCCTCCAGATAGACGGGGCGGAAGATGCCGCCGAAGTTCCAGTAATCTCCGCTGCGCTCGGCGCGGTTCACGCCCGCATTCGCCGAGTGTTTCGAGACGGTCACCTCCAGCAGGTTCGTGCCGCCGAGGGTCACGAGGCGGGTGATGTCGTGCGTGAAGCGATAGAAGCCTCCCTGATGGATCGGTCCGGCCGGCTGACCGTTGACCCACACCTCGGTATCGGTCATAACGCCCTCGAACACGATCCGGATCACCTTTCCTTGCCATGCGGCAGGCACAAGGAAGCGGTGCCGGTACTTGCCCTGTTCCTTGAGCGGGTCGGTCTGATACCCGTACGCGCCGAAGCCCTGCTGCTCCCAGCAGGACGGCACGGGGATCGTGGCCCACGCATTGCTTCGCTGACCGCCCGTGCAGAAGAACTCCCACGGCACGGCATCATCCTTGCTGTGGCCGGAAAGATACTGCACCTCGGTCTCGGCGGCGCAGGCGCAGGCCGCAGCGAGGCACGCGAAAAAAATCATCTCTAGCCTGTTCATCTGATCCTCTCTTTCCAAAAAAGTACGGACTAATTCCCGAACCGTCCGCCCCCGACAAGGCTTGACGAAGAGCGGACGCCTTGGGG
>CAYSXF010000298.1:0-5865 GCA_964434815.1 uncultured Lentisphaeraceae bacterium | reverse complement strand
GAGATTTCTGCCTGTCTCGTGGGCTCGGAGATGTGTATAAGAGACAGCCGACGCACCCAACCTCTATCGCATCGATGTGACGCTGCGGTCAGGCGATAAGACGCTCGACATGTATTCGCAGACCTTCGGTGTCCGCACGCTGGAGTTCAATCCACAGACGGGCTTTTATCTGAACGGCAAGCATCGCCAACTCAAAGGCGTGTGCCAGCATCACGATCTCGGCGCGTTGGGCGCGGCGGTGCACCGGAGAGCGCTGGAGCGGCAGTTGGAGATCTTGCGCTCGATGGGGTGTGACGCCATCCGCACGTCGCACAATCCGCCCGCACCGGAGCTGTTAGAGCTTGCCGACCGCATGGGGTTCCTGATTTTGGATGAGGCGTTCGACATGTGGGAAAAGGCCAAGACGCGCGACGACTATTCGAGATTTTTCAAAGAGTGGCATGAGCGCGACCTGAGCGATCAGATCCGGCGCGACCGCAACCATCCGTGCGTGATCATGTGGTCGATCGGCAACGAGGTGAACGAGCAGACCGATCCCGCGAACGGCGTGCGCATCGGCAAGCGGCTGACGGAGATCGCGCACCGCGAAGATCCGACGCGGCCGACCGTGGTCGGCAACTGGCGCGCGGAAACCATGACGAACGGGATGCAGACCGTGACCGATGTGTTCGGCGCGAATTACCTGCCGCAGCTCTACGGGACTTTTTCGAAAGCGAATCCCGGACGGGGGATTCTCGGCACCGAGACGGCCTCGATGGTCAGCTCGCGCGGCGAGTATTTCTTTCCTGTTCCTGCTGGATTCGCGCAGCCGCCGATGCCCTTTCCCGAAGGGTATTACAACTTCCAAGTGAGCGGGTACGACGTCTTCTCGCAGCGCCCGAACAACTGCGCGCCGGATGTGGAGTTCGCGTGGCAGGACTGCAATCCGCAGGTGTTCGGCGAGTTCGTCTGGACGGGCTTCGACTATCTCGGCGAGCCGTCGCCTTACGAAAGGTTGCCGAAACACATGAGGTGGCAGAGCGAGGCGGATAATGCGCGTTGGATGGAGTTCCTGAAAAAATATCCGGGTCAGTCGCCTGCGCGCAGTTCGTACTATGGCATCGTGGACTTATGCGGGTTTCCCAAAGACCGCTTTTACGCGTATCAGGCGCATTGGCGCCCGGACTTGAAGATGGCGCACATCCTGCCGCATTGGACGTGGCCTGGGCAGGTCGGACAGAAGATCCCCGTGCATGTCTACACGAGCGGCGACGAGGCTGAACTGTTTGTAAACGGAAAGTCGCTCGGGCGCAAAAAGAAGGGGCCGGACGATTACCGGCTGCAGTGGAACAGCGCCGTATACGAGCCGGGCGAAGTGCGCGTCACGGCGTACAAGAAGGGGCTGAAGTGGGCGGAAGACGTGCAGAAGACGGCAGGGGAGCCGTCGCGCTTGGAGGCGAAGGCGGACCGCGACCCGATCCTGGGCGACGGCGCGGACCTGTGCTACGTCACAATCCGCGTGCTGGATTCGCGTGAAGTGTTGGTGCCGCGCGCGGATACCCTGCTTCACTTCACGGTCGCAGGGCCGGTCGAACTCGCGGGCGTGTGCAACGGCGACGCCACGGATCTCGCCGGTTTTCAAGTGCCCTATCAGCACACATACAACGGGCTGTGCCAGGTGGTGCTGCGCGGCTGCGCGGGCAAACAGGGAACCGGCATTCTGACGATTCGCAGCGACGACGCTAAATTGCCCGAGGCAAGCGTGCGTGTCCGTGTGCGGTAGGCGCCAAGCACGGCGGCTCGCGGGGACCGGCGGCTCACGGGGACGTTCGCCCTCCAGCCGAGCGTCTTGAAGGGTAGGGCGAACTGCGTCTGCGCTAAAATCCGAACTGCTGCCAGTAGGCGGTCTTGTAAGGGTTCTGCGCGGGGACGTTCTGCGGCTTCTCGTTCTCCATGCAGGGGCGGGCCTCGGCCCACCAGGCGTCGTAGGCATCGCGCAGGCGCGTAACTTCCTCAGGATATGTCGCGGCGACGTCGGACTTCTCCATCGGGTCGGTCGCGATCTCGTAGAGCGCGGTGTTGTTCACGAAACGGAAGCGCGGTGTGCGGATCGCGCATTCCTTGAGCTTGGCAGCGTCGGGGTCGGTTCCGGGTTTCCAGCGGCCGACGTGCTCGAAGACCATGCGGCTTTCCCACGGGGCTTGCGGATTCTGCAGGAGCGGCAGCAGCGAGCGGCCGTCGAGCTTCTTGTCCGCAGGAGGCTGGGCTCCGGCGAGGGCGCAGAAGGTGGGGAAGAGGTCGATGTGAGCGGTGAGGGCGGGGCAAGTGGCCCCTTCCGGTATCACGCCTTTCCAGCGCGCGAGCAGCCCGACACGCGTGCCGCCTTGATAGGGCGTGCCTTTGGCTCCGCGCATGCCGCCGTCGAACAGGCGGCGCTGGCAGGTGCCGTTGTCGCCGAGGAAGATGACCAGCGTGTTTTCAGAGAGGTGCCATTCGTCCAGTTTGGCGAGAAGCCTGCCGACGTTCCAGTCGATGTTCTCCACCATGCCGCAGAAGCCCGCGCCGTCATCGTCCAAGCCCTGCTCGACGTACCGCTTCTTCCACTTGTCCGGTGCGAGGAAAGGGCCGTGCGGGGCGTTCGGCGTCAGGTAACAGAAAAAGGGCTCGCCGGTCTTGCGGCGGGCATCGACCCATTGCAGGGCGCGCTCGAAAAAGACATCGGTGCAGAAGCCCTTGGTGCGCTCGAAGGTGCCGTTGTGGCGGACCACGGGGTCGAAATAGGAGTTGTTGGGGACGTCGCCGCAGGAGCCGGGATAGGTCTGGCCGATACCGCCGCCGCCGTGGATGAAGACCTCGTCGAAGCCGCGCCGGCCGGGCTGGTAGGGCTCCTCGTCGCCGAGGTGCCACTTGCCGAAGATGCCGGTGGCGTAGCCTGCGGACTTGAGCGCCTGCGGCAGGGTAAAGGCCTTAAGGCTCATGCGCTCGCGCTCGAAGATGGTGTGGGTGACTCCCGAGAAAAATTCGTGGCGTCCGGTCATGAGCGCGCAACGCGTCGGCGCGCAGGTCGGGCTGACGTGAAATTCGGAGAGCCAGAGAGACTGTTTGCGCAGGGCGTCGAGGTTGGGTGTGCGGACATTCGGATGGCCGGTCCAGGCCATGTCTCCGAGACCTTGATCGTCGGTCATGACGAAAACGATATTGGGATGGCGTCCGGCGAGCGGAGCGGCTGCAGCTTGTGCGGTGGCGGTGCTCGGGCCGGCGGCCACCGCAGCGGCGGCGAGGCTGAACTGATGCAGGAAAGTTCGTCGGGTCATGCGGGCTCCTTTGTTTCTGGCAAAAAGTTATCATAAGCGGGCCTGCGTGATCCACTCTTTCCGGCCGAGGCGACGATCACTTTGCGGTTGCTCTGGCGGGCGCAAACCTGTACCTTTGAACCCGTATTGTGCAACAGGGAGGCGAGTATGAAGCAAAGCATTCTTTTCGGATTTTTTCTTTCGGCGGCTGCGGTTTGCGCGGCTGACATTCAGACGGTGCGGGCTGCTGACCCGCGCAATATCGCCAACGGACTGCGCATCCCCTGCGAAGGATACGTCGATCAGCCGTATGTGGTCGTCACCTCAAATGGCGCATGGGTCTGCACGCTCACGACCGGCAAGGGGCTGGAAGGCCAGCAGGGTCAGCATGTGGTGTCGACCGTCAGCAAGGATCAGGGCAAGACGTGGACTGAGCTGGCCGACATCGAGCCCGAGACCGGCCCCGAAGCCTCTTGGGTGACGCCGCTCATCACGCCATATGGCCGCATCTATGCCTTCTACTCTTACAACGGCGACAATGTTGTGACGCTGCCCACCTCGGACAAGCGCATCCGCGCCGACACGCATGGCTGGTACGCCTTCCGCTATTCGGACGACGGCGGCATCACCTGGTCCGTGCAGCGCTACCGTATTCCTGTCCGCATCACGGACATGGACCGCCACAATCCTTGGCACGGTGAGGTCTGCCACTTCTGGGGCATCGACAAACCCAAGGTCAAAGAGGGCAAGGTCTTCTTCGCGTTCACCAAGCTCGGCAAGTATTTTATGCAGGACGGCGAGGGGTGGGTCGTTGAGTCGGATAACCTGCTCACCGAGCGCGACCCGGACAAACTCGCGTTCAAGCTTTTGCCCGAAGGCGAGAAGGGCATCCGCAACCCAGCGCTCGGCAGCGTGCAAGAAGAGCACAATCTGGTGCCGCTTGCCAAGAGCGACCTCTTCTGCGTGTTCCGTCTGGACGGCGGCACGCCGGGCCAGAGCGTCAGCCGCGACAACGGCTTGACGTGGTCGCTGCCCGAGGCGATGACCTACGGCCCCGGTCAGCGCCCGTTCAAGACGCCGCGCGCCTGTCCCAAGCTGTTCAAGACGTCCGACGGGAGGTATCTCTTCTGGTGCCACAACCACAGCGGCAAGATGTGGGCGGGGCGCAATCCGGCATTTCTCTCGGGCGGCGTGCTGAGGGATGACGGACTCATCCATTGGTCCGAACCGGAGATCGCGCTGTTCGATCCGTCACCCGCGATCCGCATGAGCTATCCCGACCTGATCGAACAGGACGGCAAGTTCTGGCTGACCGAGACGCAGAAATCCGTCGCGCGCGCCCACCCGCTCGACTGCGCCCTGCTCGATGGCCTTTGGAATCAGGCCACTGCCACTAATGTTTGTCAGAAGGGACTTCTCCTTGAAAAAGCAAATGCGGGCGACACGCCTTCGCGTCCGGCCGTGCCGAAAGAGTTCGGCGATCTGGCACACGGAGGATTGACGGTGGAGCTGTGGACGAAATTCGACGCGGTCACGCCGGGCCAGACGCTCTTCAGCACGCAGGAGAAGAATGGGCAGGGGGTGCGGGTGACGACGTCCGAGGTAGCAGGCCAGCCGACGCTGGAGATCGAACTGTGCGACGGCGGGCGCGTGGTCTCTTGGCATACCGACCCGGGCGTGTTGCAGGCTGGCAAGCTGCAGCATGTGGTGTTCGTCTGCGATTTCTCGGCGGCGTTGATCTCCGTGATCGCTGATGGTGTGTTCTGCGACGGCGGCACGGTGCGCCAGTACGGCTGGGGCCGCATTCCGCTCGAGATGGGGGATGTCAAAGGCGCTTATCAGGCGCTGCTCGCACCCGCCGCGAAATATCTGCGCCTCTACAACCGCCCTTTGCGCACCTCCGAGGCGGTCGCCAACTTCCGCGCCGGTCAGCCGTGATCTGCGCGTCTGCGAAATAGGGCGTGTTGTCGGTGAAATCGAAAAGAGCGGATTGATATTCAACATCAGCAACTCTGAGCGGTTCATACTCACTGTGCCAAACCCTATTATCACACCTTTCAATATGTGAAATACACTGCCGATGTTGTGAACAGAGGAGAAGTTTCCATTCCCTGGACGGGTGGGCCTATAGGTTATGGCTTAGTTTGATACACGCTCATAGGTCAGCGGCTGAGGCGTTCGAGCGTCGCACCGGCTTGGAGGCGCAGGGCGGTAAGTTTGGATGGGTCAGGCAGGATCTTGGACGAGTAACGTCCGCCTGAGTTGGGGATTTCGAGTAGCGCGCTGAAGCCGGCCAGGATGCGGATGGCCTCTTTATCGCCGGTCTTGTCGGCGAGGGCTTTCAACAGTTTAAGATAGTCGTAATCCTCCACGCCGTCGCGCGCGGCTTCGAGGCGGACCGAGGTGACCGGCCCCTCGACGCCGATGGGTGCGCCGGGATAGAGCAGATAGCCGTCGCCGTTGGGGTAGCGCACATAATAGGATTCGCCAGGCGTGCTGCTCTGGTGGATGTAGCTGTGCCAGCCGAAGCGCCACGGGTCGTAGGTGCTGTCTCTTATACACATCTCCGAGCCCACGAGACAGGCAGAAATCT
>CAYSXF010000297.1:0-5867 GCA_964434815.1 uncultured Lentisphaeraceae bacterium | reverse complement strand
CGACAGCACCAACCGCTTCCGGATGGCGGATGCGGGACAGTACATGACCGTTGTAGGTTGGCTGAAGTGGAACGGGCCTGACGCACATACGGATTTGCGCCAGGGAATCGTCAGCACGTTGCCTGGCTCGATGAATAGTGGCTGGAGTTTTTCGGTGCTTAGCGATGGCAAGCTTCAAATAGCGATCAACTCAGGCGGGCGGAACAGTACGAGCACAAACCTCGTCGTCTCAACCAATGCTTGGACGCACTTTGCTCTGACGTATTCGTATGGCGGCGATCCGAGTTTCTATATCAACGGCGATAACGCGGGCTTAAACATGTCCTACTACGGTGCCAAGGCCGTCACCAATTACAACCCGATCGAAATCGGCAACGTGGACGGAACCTACCTCCCGATAAACGGCAAGCTGGATGATGTGGCCTTGTTCGACACGATTCTCAGCGCTGGCAAGATCCGTGCGCTGGTGACCGCGCCCGGAGTTGTCTCAGGCTTCAATGTGGGCGTCATGAACCAGCTATTCAGCCTGTATGACGCCGCGGGAGGCTCGACGACCATAACCAACGGGAGCAAAAAGCAAACGTGGAGCTACGCCACGAATCTCACGAGCCATGTCGCAGGGGACTCGTGGACGAACACCACGGGCGGCATCTTCATTCAGTTCGGCTCGAACACGGGCGTGAAGCACTTGCCCCGCGGCACCATGATGTGTGTCGATTGAGAACGGTCAACAGGGGGAGCGAATTATGCGGGCACGGGGGAAAGTGCTGACGCTGGCGATGCTGGCGTTGGCTCAAATGGGTTTTGCCGAAGACTCCGGAAAGAAAGTCTTCGCGCACTACATGGTCTGCATACCGACCTATGGCGGCGATTCGAAGATCGAAGATTACCAGCGAGAGATCCGCGCTGCGCAGGCCGCCGGGATCGACGGCTTCGCGCTGAACTGCGGAGGCTGGACCCTGCGCGAGCCGCACTACAAGAAGCGCTCGCTGCTCATCTACCAGGCGGCGAAGGAGCTGGGCACGGGCTTCAAGCTCTTCATCTCGGCGGACTACGCCAGCGGCCTGACTTCCGAAGAGACGCGCGACATGGTCGAGACGTTCCGCACCCATCCCAACCAATTCCGCAAGGACGGCAAACCGGTGCTCTCCACCTTCGGGGGCGGACGCGTGCAGGCCGACTTCGTCAGCAAAGAGTTCACGGGCAGCCGCGCCATCGTCTATGTGCCTTTCTATTACCCGCATCCCGCCGCCGAGATGCCGAAACAGGCGCAGGTGGACCAGGTGTTCCGCGATTACCCCACCCTCGACGGCTTCTTCCACTTCGGCGCGGCGGGCACGCCCGCGCAGATCACGGAGAGCAATCACCTGCTCGCCCAGAAGTGGCTGGGCGCGGGCAAGCTCTTCATGGCGAGCGTCACGCCCTACTACCGCGGACTCGGAGGCAACTACCGCGTCTACGATTCTCGCGGCTTCGAAGGGCTCGCGCAGCAGTGGGAAGGCGCGATCCGCGACAACGCCACATGGGTGGAGATCGTGACGTGGAACGACTGGGGCGAGGCCTCCTACGTTGCGCCGTTCGGCGCGCCTGCCCAAACTCAGTTCTGGAACAACCACTGGGGGCCGATGCTCTCGCACGCGGCCCTCTTGAAGGCCAGCCGCTACTACATCGACTGGTACAAGAGCGGACGCCAGCCTGCGATCACCGAAGACGCGTTTTACTACTCCTACCGGCAGCATCCGAAATCCGTCTCCGCTGAGAAGCTGCCCGGCGGAGCCGTCAAGCTGGCGGACGAGGTCTTCGTTTCGCTGTTCCTGACCGCTCCCGCTCGGCTCACCGTTCACAGCGGCGCGAATGAAAAGTGCTTCGACGTGAGCAACGGAGTGACGCACCTCTCGATGCCGTTCGCGCCGGGAGCGCAGCGCTTCGTGCTGACGCGCGGCAGCGAGACGGTGATCGACAAGACCGGCGAACAAGAAATCTCTGCGACCGACGCGTGGGGGAACTTCAACATCTTCGCAGGCGAGGCCAAGCCTCTGACCGTGCGCGTGCTGAACACAGCGGGCGGGCCGCAAATTCACGTCAACGGCAAGCCCGTGCCGCCGCGCTTCTTCTGGGGCATTGAAAACAGCGGGCGGTTCGCGGTCGGCGAAGCATGGGTCGAACGCTCGTTTGAGTTCACCCCGGACACGGACGTTGCGGGCAACGGCACGCTGCATTTCCGCTTCGCCGACACGCCCGGCGAGGTGTGGCTAGCGGATCTCCGCCTCACGGACACACGCACGGGGACGGATGTGCTACTCCCGGACAGTTTCGCCTCGCAGGCCGCCTTCAGCCAAACGTGGAGCGCCTGGCCCATCGGCGCGGCCAACACCGTTGGTCAATTCGCCGTGTCGGACAAGGCGTTGCACGTCACGCTGTGCGCTCCGCCTTCGGGCAGCAAGTGGCCGGACTTTCATCTTCACAGCGCCCTCCATCTGAACTTCATCAAAGGCCACACCTATCGCTGCTCGTTCCGCGCCAAAGCCAAACCGGGACAGTCGATCAACGCTTCGGTCTACCGGGTGGACGGCGGCGCCTACTCCTGCATCGGCGGGCCGCAGGGCTCGTTCATGAGTCAGGTGGCGCTGGCGCGCGACGCAGGCGTGAACCTCGTCTCTTTCGCATCGCCAGCGTGTTGGGAGCCGCCGGAGCAGGCGCAGGACTGGACGCCGATGGACGCGCTCTGCCGCCGGATCATCGCCGTGAACCCGAACGTGCTCTTGGTGCCGCGCGTGGAAGCGAACGCGCCGCACTGGTGGCTGACGCGCCACCCTGATGCGCAGATGGTGTATGACGGTAAGGCCACCTGTCCGGTCGCCTGCGTGTCCGACCGCGCCTATCGCGCCGACGCGTGTGCGCATCTGGAGAAGCTGGCCCGCCATCTGTGCGAAGCCTTCCCGGAGAACTTCGCGGGCTTGCACCCGTGCGGTCAGAACACGGGCGAGTGGTTCTACTATAATTCTTGGGCGCATCCCCTCAGCGGCTACGATCCGGCCACACGCTCGGCGTTTCGCGAGTGGCTGAAGCAGCGGGGCGACCCTGCGGCTGCGACGGCCGAGCCACCGACCGCGGAGGAGCGCCGCAGCCATCCCAACGGCTTTCTGCGCGATCCCGCCCGCGAGGGCCGCCTCATCGAGTTCGCCCGTTTCCAACAGCAGGAGATGTCCGACTTCGTGGCCGCGCTCTCGTCGGCCTGCCGCCGCGGCACGGGCGGCAAGAAGCTGATGCTCTTCTTCTATGGCTACGGCTTCGAGTTCCCGCCGCTGAGCAACGGCGCGCCGACGAGCGGACACTATGCGATTTCGTCGCTTCTCAAGAGCAAAGATATCGACATCCTCTGCTCGCCGATCTCCTACACCGACCGCGAGTGGCTGGGCACCGCGCCCGCCATGAGCGCGGCGGAAAGCGTGAAGCGGGCAGGCATCCTCTGGCTCAACGAGGACGACTCGCGCACCTACCTCGACCCACGCAAGCAGGAGCACGTGCAGGAGGGCGGGCTCGTCGATCTCAAGCAGACGCAGCAGGTGATGCTTCGCAACACGGCGCAGGCGTCGTTGCGCGGCTTCGGCACGTGGTGGATGGATCTGCCCGGCCAGGGCTGGTTCAACGATGCGGCGATCTGGCGGGAGATCGTGCGGCTGCGGCCTGTGGACGAGGCCATGGCAATGCGGCAGACGCCCTTCGCGCCTGAGATCGCCGCGATCATCGATGAGGTCAGCATGTGCCATCTCACCGGCGGTTCCGCACTGGCGGCTCGGCCGCTGATTTACGAGGGGCGTTCCGCGCTCGGACGCAGCGGCGCGCCGTACGGACAATATCTGCTGCAGGACGTGATCGACGGGAATGTCCCTGCCCGCATGCAGGTATTCCTTTCCGCTTGGCGGCTGACAGCAGAGCAGCGGATAGCGCTCAGGGAGAGTCGGGGGGCGGCTCGCGAGGACGCTCGCCCTCCAACTTCGGCTAAACCTCTGGAGGGCGAACGTCCCCGTGAGCCGCCGCGAATCAGCGTGTGGCGGCGTATGGCCGGCTGGTGCGGATTAGGCCACGCGGCCGACGTTACGCGCGTCTGGTGCTGGGCACCGGGTTACCTTTATCCCGATCATGCCGATGTGGCGGGCATCCGGGAAGTCACAGGCTTTACGGCCAAGGCGGTCACGCTGCCGACGGCTGAGGTCACGCCGACCGAACTCGGGCGCAAGCACGGTCTCGCGCAGGCGTGGGGCCCCAAGACGAAGATTGAGCCGCTCTTCAGCGTCGAAGCGAAACCGGACGAAATATGGGCGACCTACTCCGACGGTTCGCCTGCCGTGGCTTTGCGGCGGACAGCGGCAGGCTTGGACGTGTTCGTCGGCGTGCCGCAACTGACCCCGGAACTGGTTCATGCCCTTGCGAAGGCATCGGGCGTGCATCTTTTCACGCAGCCGGGGCCTGCGCTTTGGGCGGCGAACGGCTACCTGTCGGTGCAGGCTCACACGAACGCGCCGGTGCTGTTTGACACCGGATGTAGGCAGCCGGTCCGCGACGCGCTGGACGACGCGCTTCTCGGCACAGGCCCCCATCTTGAGCTGAACATGGAGCAGGGCGAGGTGCGTGTTCTGAAGATACAGCAGAATTGACCGAACCTTGCGCCTGTGCTACAGTTTGAACACTGTTCAATGGGTGGTATTCTTGTTCTAATCTGAATTTGGAGGGTACGCGATGACTCGTCAGATGCAAGATGCGGTTGCCGGAATCAACAGGCGCGAGTTTTTGGGGGTCATGGGTGCAAGTGCTGCAGTCGCTTACGGCGGAGTGCCGTTCGCCGCCGGCGCTGCGGAGCCAGTCGCCGGCACCTCGCAGAAGGTCTGGATCGATCCGCGCATCCACACGTTGCCGAAGCGTCCGTGGCGCAAGATCCATCAGGACTTCCACAATTCGGCGCACGTGCCGAAGATCGGCGAGAAGTTCAATGCGGACGAATGGGGCGACCGCCTGCTCGCGGGCAACGTCGACGCGATCGTCGTTTTCGCCAAGGACATGCACGGACTCTTCTACTACCCGAGCATTTACGGGCCGGTGCATCCGGGGCTGTCGTTCGACCTGCTCGGCGAGCAGGTCAAGGCCTGCCGCGCGCGCAAGATCGCCGTCTACGCCTATTACTGCGTGACCTGGGATCACCACATGGCCAACGCGCACAAAGATTGGCTTGTGATCAAACGCGACGGCTCCAACTACTTGCCGCAGCCGGGGCAGACGCCGGGGTGGACCGCGCTCTGCCTAGCGCATGAGGACTATCTCAAGCTCATGGACGACCACACGCGGGAGTTCGTCGCCAAGTACGAAATCGACGGGGCGTGGTTCGATATGGCCGAGCCGATTTCGCCCGAGTGCTTCTGCCCAGAGTGCAAGCGGCAGCTCGCGGCGGCGGGGAAAGATCCGAACGACGCGGCGGCACAGCGCGAGCACAAGAACACGCTGTATCTCGATTGGAAGCGTCGGATGCGCAAGGTGGTTCAAGCCGTGCGCCCGGCGTGCCAGATCGATTACAACGACATCGGGCTATCCTGCGTCAGCCAGCGCGCGGAGCTGCTCGACAACATCGACATCGAAGCGCTGCCCACAGGCGGCTGGGGCTACTTCTATGCGCCGGCGCAGATCCGCTATCAGCGCACCTTCGGCCTTCCAGTTTACGGCATGACGGGCCGGTTCGTCACCTCGTGGGCCGACTTCGGCGGGCTGAAGCTGCCCGAGCAGCTCGACGTGGAACTGGCGAGCATCGTGGCGAACACGGCGCGCTGCGACGTGGGCGACCAGATGCCGCCGAGCGGGCGGCTCGACCCGGCCGT
>CAYSXF010000296.1:0-5887 GCA_964434815.1 uncultured Lentisphaeraceae bacterium | reverse complement strand
GGGTTATGGTGCTGATGCTGGGCGGGGCTTCGTTTCTGATGCGCGGTTCGTTTCCGGCCGAGCGCCCGGTGATCGTAGTGCGCTCCCGGTTCGACCGCCTGTGGCGCAAACTGCTGCTGCTGGCCACGCTCAAGGGCACCGTGCATATTTTTCTGATGACTGCCCCTGCGGTTCTGATTATGCGCGTGCTGGGCGGACAAGAGAACGCGCTGGGCGTGGTGCAAAGCGTGGGCGCGATTCTCGCCGCGATGCTGATGTATCTGATCGGGCGGACCACCCGGCCGGAGCACCGCGTGGCGGTTTTCGCCATCGCGCTGATGCTGTACTGCTGCGGCGCAGCGGTCAACGCGGTCTATTTCAACCGCTTTTCGGTTCTCCTTTTTATGGCGTGTCAGCTCGTTGCGCAGCCGATGCTGGACCTGTCCTACGGGCCGATCCTGTTGCGGGTGCTCGACGCGGCCTCGGCCGATGGCAAGGAGAGCCGGTACGCTTATATTGTCAGTCACGAGCTGGGAATCTTCGCTGGGCGCCTCATCGGGGCCGCGACGTTTATTGGGCTGGCGTATTCGGCGTCCGGCGATACGGCGTTCCGCTACGTGCTCGCGCTGATGGCGCTCCTGCATGTGTTCTGCTGGCCCGTGGCCGCATCCATCACGCGCGAGCTTGCGCGAAGCGGGCGCTGAGGCTACGGGTGCGGTGCCAAAAGCTTTTCGGTGTGCGCCGAAAAGCGCTCGACAGGTATACGCGGTTGGTCTAATGTTGTTGAATTACGTATTGTAAAAGGTGGCTAATAACAAGCGGAGTTTGTCATGAGGCGTTTAATCGGACTGGCTGTTCTGGTGGTGTGTGCGGTCACGGCGGCGCAGGCGCAGATCAATACGAAGCACTTTCCGGCTGATGCGAAGTGGATGCTGCATCTGGACTTGAAGGCCCTGAGCGGCGCGCCGATGGGTCAGTTCGTCCGGCAGTCGCTCGACGAGAACGCGCAGCGAGGGCTGGCGACGTTTCAGTCCGTGAGCGGGATCAATCTGACAAACGACATAGACTCGCTGGTGGTATATGGCAAGGGTGATTTGCAGGCCGGGGGCGTTCTGTACGCGTACGGCAGATTCGACGTCGCTAAGCTCACGGCGATCGCGGGCGGCGCAAAAGAGTTTCAGAACAAAGTGTGCGGCGAGCACAGTCTGCTGAGTTGGACCGACAAGGGCAAACGCACGAATCTCTGCTTCATTGACCCGACGCTGGCAATCCTATCGCAGAACGAGCAGCAGGTGCAGGATGCGGTCGCTCTGGTGAGCGGTCAGTCCGGCATGGGTGACGACGGGCCGTTCGCAAGTGTGCTTGCGAGCAACAAAGGGCGCTTCTTCGCTGTCCAGGCGAACAACATCGCGGCGCTGGTCGGGAAAAACCCGCAACTCCAGATGTTCAAGCAGGCCGAAGCCGTCCGCTTGGAGGTCAGTCAGTTGGCCGATGCCAACGGGCTGGAGTGCACGCTGGTCGTCAAGGCTGCGAGCAAAGAGCTGTCGCAACAGTTGGGACAGGCGGCGCAGGGGATTCAGGCGATTCTGCTGTTGCAGGAGGCTCAGAACCCGGATGCGGCGGCGCTCGCGCGGGGGATCAGGGTTGCGCAGCAGGATGACTTTGTCACGGTGAGCCTCAAGGTGACCGAAGCGGTTTTAACAAAACAGATCCAATTGCGCAGGGAACAGGGAAAGAAGTCCGCCGAAGCCCGCAAGAAAGTGGCGGCCGGTGCCGAAAAGAGGGATGGAAAGGCCGCTCGGCCCGAGTTCGATGTGAATTGAATCTGCGGTGAAGAGGGTTGTTGCAAGGCGCAGGTTCTTGACGCTTTAGCGGCTTTTTGTGGTGAAACATGATTTTTTCTACTTTGCGCTTGAATTCAGGCGCAATAAAGTCAAAAATAACACCTTTAACTTACCCCAGAAAAGGGGTTCCCATGTGTCGGGTGCCAACATCCGGCAGCTATCGGACAGTTGAGACGGCGAGCGGGTCCGACGCGAAGCATAGGCGAGAAGGAGTCCAAGACAATGCCCAGAACCATTCCACTAGAGCGAGTACGCAACATCGGCATCATGGCGCACATTGATGCGGGAAAGACGACCTGTAGCGAGCGTATCCTTTTCTATTCCGGCAAGAACTACAAAATTGGCGAGGTGCACGAGGGTGCCGCAACCATGGACTACATGGTGCAGGAGCAGGAGCGCGGCATCACCATCACCTCTGCGGCCACGGCGGTGTCTTGGCACGACCACCAGATCAGCCTGATCGACACCCCGGGACATGTGGACTTCACCGCCGAGGTGGAGCGCTCGTTGCGCGTGCTTGACGGGGCGGTTGCTCTGTTCTGCGCGGTGGGCGGCGTGCAGCCCCAGACCGAACAGGTGTGGCGTCAGAGCGAGAAGTACGAAGTGCCGAAGCTCTGCATGGTCAACAAGATGGACCGCATCGGCGCCAACTTCTTCAACGTGATCAACGAGATCCGCGAGACGCTGGGCGGCAACCCGGTGATGATGGTCTACCCGATGGGCGCGGCCGACACCTTCTGCGGCGTGATCGATCTGCTGACGATGAAGGCGCTGACTTTCGACGAGGAGTCTAAGGGCGTCAAGGTCATCGAGAGCGAAATTCCGGAGGAGTACCGCGAGGAATGCGAGCGCCTGCACATCGAGATGATGGAGAAGGCCGCCGAGCAGGACGAAGCGCTGATGAACAAGTACTTCGAGTCCGGTTCGCTGACCAACGAAGAGATCAAGCAGGGCATCCGCAAAGGCACGATCACGCGCACGCTGGTTCCCGCCTACTGTGGAACGGCGTTCAAAAACAAGGGCGTTCAGCCGCTGCTCGACGGCGTGATCGACTATCTGCCGTCGCCCCTGGACGTGGGTTCGGTGCATGCCGCCGACAACCCGGAGCTGATTCGCCGTCCGAGCGACAAAGATCCCTTCTCCGGTTTGGCTTTCAAGATCCTTTCCGACAAGCACATGGGCAAGATCACCTTCGTGCGCATCTATTCGGGTACGCTAAAGGTGGGCGACCCGATTCTGAACAGCACGATGGATGCTGAAGCCCGCATCGGCCGTCTCTTCCGTATGCACGCCAACCGTCAGGAGGCTTTGGAAGAGGCCTACGCGGGCGACATCATCGCGGTGGTCGGTCTCTCTAAGACGCGCACCGGCGACACGATCTGCGATCCCAAGAACCCGATCATACTCGAGTCGATCGAGTTCCCGGCGCCGGTGATCTCGATCTCGATCCGCCCGTCGTCGCGCGGCGACAACGAGAAACTCGGCACGGCGCTGCATTCGCTGGCGCAGGAAGATCCCACGTTCATCGTGAAGTTCGACCCGGAGACGAGCGAGACAATCATTTCGGGCATGGGCGAGCTGCACCTCGAAATCATCGTGGACCGTTTGCGCCGCGAGCATAACGTGGAGTGCGAAGTGGGCAAGCCCGAGGTCGCTTACCGCGAGACGATCCGCCACAAGGTGGACGGCGAGTACAAGCACGTCAAGCAGTCCGGCGGCCGCGGCCAGTACGCCCACGTCTGTCTGCGCCTCGAGCCGCAAGAGCCGGGACACGGCTTCGCCTTCGTCAACGAGGTCAAGGGCGGCGTGATCCCGAACGAGTATATCCCGGCGGTCGAGAAGGGCGTCATCAAGGCCATGGAGAGCGGCCCGTGCGGCGGCTTCCCCGTGGTGGACGTCAAAGTGGTTGTGTACTACGGCTCTTACCACGAGGTCGACTCCAACGAGTTCGCGTTCGTGGAGTGCGCGCGCCAGTGCTTCAAGAACCTCTTCCTCAAGGGCAATCCGCTGCTGTTGGAGCCGATCATGGGCGTCGAGGTGGCCGTGCCCGAAGAGTACATGGGCACAGCGACCGGGTCGATCTGTTCGCGCCGCGGACGTGTCGAGGGTATGGACGACAAGGCTGGCACCAAGCTGGTCCGCGGGTTCGTGCCGCTTGGCGAAATGTTCGGATACTCCAGCGCGATCCGCACGGTCACGCAGGGGCGGGCCACGTTCTCGATGTCGTTCGAGCGCTACGAGGGCGTTCCCTTCGAACTTTCCGAAACGATCATCGAGAAGCGTAAGAAGGAAGGCAAGGTGCGTTAGGCATCTGCTGAGCCAAGAAAAAGGAAGGCTGCCCGATCGGGCGGCCTTCTTTTTTTGTCCGGCCCCTCTATTGTTTTGCATCGGCGCGAATGTTCTGCAATTATTCTCCCGTGTATGGTGCAGTTTAGTTCGTGCCGACAACGGAATAGGCAGGTTCGCAATGGCGAAAAATATGGACAAACGATGCGAACGAGCCGCTCCTTTGACGCCGGAAGCGCGCCTGCTGGAAAGCCGGAGGTTGCGCCAGCAGGCCGAAGCGGCCGTCCGAAAAAGGGCGGCGCTTTCGACGGAGGACTGTGCGGCGCTTTCGCCCGAAGAAACGCGCCATATGCTCCACGAATTGCACGTCTACCAGATTGAGCTGGAAATGCAGAACGAGGAGCTGCGCCGGGCCCAAACGGAACTCGATGCGGCGCGGTCCCGCTACTTTGACCTTTACGATCTGGCGCCGGTCGGCTACTTCACGATCAGCGAAAGGGGGGTGATTCAGGAAGCCAACTTCACCGCCGCGACCTTGCTGGGAGTGGCCCGCGGATCTTTGGTGAGACAGCCGCTCACCCGGTTCATTTTCAAAGAGGATCAGGACGCGTTCTACCTGCACCGCAGGACGCTTTTTGAGACTCGCTGTGCGGAACAAGCAGGCCAGCCGCAGGCGTGCGAACTGAGAATGGTGAAGGAAGATGGAACGGTGTTTTGGGCGCACCTTTCCGCCACTTCCGCACAGGCAGAGGAGGCTTCAGGCGGGCCTGTATGCCGTGTCACGCTGAGCGATATCACCCAGCGCAAGCAGGCCGAAGTCATCCTGAAAGGCTACAGCGAAGAGCTGGAGAGGCGTGTGGCGGAGCGCACCGCCGTGGCCGAGAATCGGTCGCGGCAACTTCAGGCCTTGGACCGGCGTCTGATCCGCGCCGAGGAAGCCGAGCGCCAGCGGATCGCGCACGTGCTTCATGAGGAAGTGCAGCAGATTCTCGTGGCCGCGCGGATGTCCCTGTGCAAAGGGCTTCAACAGGTGACCGACGCGGCGACCGAAGCGCCGCTTCTGGCCGTTGACCGGATGCTCCAAGAGGCGCTTGAGGAGACGCGGGCACTCGTTCATGAGATGGTGCCGCCCGGCCTCCGCGAGGGTGGGCTTTATGAGGCGGTCACCTGGCTGTCACAGCAATTGCTCGAACGGTTCGGCTTCACCGTCTCCGTCACTGCCGATGCCCGGGTGCCGCTTCTGGATGACGAGGTTAGCATTTGCGCTTATCAGGCATTGCGGGAGCTGTTGCTCAACGTCGATAAGCACGCCAAGGTCAGGCAGGCAGAAGTGCATTTAGAGATGCGGGAAGAGCAATGGCTTAAGCTGACGGTTCGCGACCAAGGTATCGGTTTTATCGCGTGCGAATCTCAAAGACAGGGCACATCTCAATCCGGGGGCGGTCTGTCTCGCATTCGTGAGCGAGTCGAGGGATTTGGCGGGATCATGGAGATCGAGAGCATCTTGGGAAAGGGAACATCCGTCAACCTGTTCTTGCCGGCCCGCGTATCCGCCTTTGACCAAGTGAAACGCGCCGCGGCAGCCTTATCGCCAAAACGTTGCGCCGGCCTCAGAAATAAAAAAGGAATAGCGGAGTGAAGGAAGAATCTAAACCAGATGTGGCCGTTTAGCCTGAGCTGGGCCGGTTTAGATGAGGCACCCTTTGGAGCCTGCATCAAACTCATATCTTGTCCGACCGATCATCTTCTCTTTTCCAGCACTCCACTATTCCCTTACT
>CAYSXF010000295.1:0-5912 GCA_964434815.1 uncultured Lentisphaeraceae bacterium | reverse complement strand
CGTCGCCCTCGAAGGCAGCGTCAGGAGTGGCAAGACGTGGTGCAGCCTCATCGAATGGCTGGACTACTGCCGCCGAGGACCATCGGGGCCACTGCTGATGACCGGCCGCACGGAACGCACCGTCATCACCAACCTCGTGTTGCCTCTGCAGCAGATGCTCGGCAGCAAGCGCGTGAAGCTCAACCGTGGTCTCGGCCGCGTCACCATACTGGGGCGCGACTGCATGATTGTCGGAGCCGACAACGAGACGGCTGTGACGAAGATCCAGGGACGCACCCTGGCAGGCGCGCTCGTGGACGAGACGAGCACCTTGCCCGAGGCGTACTTCGACATGCTCTACTCCCGGCTGTCCGTCGAGGGTGCGCAGCTCTTCCTGACGAGCAACCCCGAGGCACCGGCGCACTGGCTGCTCACGAACTGGCTCAACCGGGCGCGGCTGTGGATCGACCGCGACGGGAACGAGCATGAGCGCGAACTCGGCGACCCGAACGACCCCCAAGGCGTCATCGACTTGGTGCGCGTCTCGTTCAAGCTGGAAGACAACGAGACCCTGCCACCGGCCTACGTCGCACGCATAAAGGCGGCCTATTCGGGGCTCTGGTACAAGCGCTACATCCTCGGCGAGTGGTGTATCGCAGCAGGCGCCGTGTACGAAGACTGGGACCCGGACCGCCACGTCATTGCCGCCGACCGCGTGCCGCCGCTTTCGCGCCTCCTCTCCGTCGGCATCGACTACGGCACCAACCACCCGACGCGCGGCTACCTGCTAGGAGTATCGCAGGAGCCGCGCCCGCGCCTCGTGGTCGTGGACGAGTGGGCGCCCGCGAAGATGACCGACGCCGGCTACTCGGCCGACTACCGCAGGTGGATAGGGGGTCGCAAGCCCGAGTGGGTCTGCGTCGACCCGGCGGCGGCCTCCTTCAAGCTGCAACTGTTCAGCGACGGCCTCGGCAACGTGATGGACGCAAGCAACGCGGTACTCAGCGGCATCCGCACGATCGCCAGCCTGCTCGCCACCGACTCGATGGTCGTCAGCGACCGCTGCCGCTTCCTCGTGAACGAGGTTCCGGGCTACTCCTGGGACGACAAGGCCACCCTCCGCGGGCTCGACGCCCCGGTCAAAGCGAACGACGACAGCTGCGATGCCTGGCGCTACGCAGTCGCCTCGACACGGCAACTGTGGGGCGGGCTCATCCCGCTCACGATCAGCATGGAGGACGCAGCATGACGTCCGGTCGAGGGCGTATGATGGTGCTAGAAAACAGAGTGCCCCCGCGACGCAGCAACGTCCGGGGGCGTGGCCACCACCTGATGAGAGGTCGTGACATGGCGCATCGTAGCACCCCCCGAGTGAACCTCCTGCACGCGCACGGGTCGCCGACGCAGTACCTCTATCGCTGGCGTGATTGTCGCTGCTCCCTTTGCCGCGCAGTTCGGTCTGATTACGATGCCGCCTACCACGTGGCGCACCGGGAGAAGAAGATAGCGGCAGCGCGGGCTTGGTATGCCGAGCACCCAGATCAGGCGCGTTCCACTCATGATTCATGGGTGTCTGACCACAGGGAGCAACTCGCCGCATACGAAGACGCCCGCCGCCCTATTCGCCGCCAGTACCACGTTGAGAGGAGGGCTGCGTATCGGGCGACCCACCAAGTGGAGATCATCGCCTATCGCGACGAGCACCGGGAGCGCGCTGCCGAACTATCGCACCGTTGGCGAATTGAACATTCCAGGGAGGCGGCTGCACGCGAACGCTGCCAGCGAGCGCGGAGGAAGGGCGCACCGGGCATCCATACGGCTGAGGATGTGGGGGCGCAGTACACAAGGCAGAAGGGCTGTTGTTACTGGTGTGGCGTGAAGGTCGGCGGCGACTACCACGTCGACCATGTGATCCCCCTAATCCTCGGCGGCAGCAACGGTCCCGAGAACCTCGTCATCGCGTGCCCCCGTTGCAATCTCAGCAAGGGGGCCAAGATGCCCCACGAGTTCTCGGAAAGGTTGTGCTGATGAGTCTTCCACAGGGCGGTGCATGGCCGCCTCCGCCTCATGGCATCGCCCTCATTCAGCAATCGCTGTGGGGGGCCTGGTACATAGGGGATGCTGAAGGCCTCAAGGCTGCCTACGGCACCATCGACCCCTCCTTCGGCCAGCACGCCGACTTCTACCGCTACGAGAACGGCAACGCGGGCAACCTCACGCAGGGCGGGCTCATCAACAGGGTGGCGAGGTATTTTTGGGCGCGTCCGAATCTGTCTGAAAATCGCAAAGCTGGTTTGCACGTCCCCGTCGCCGCCGACATCGCCACCGCCAGCGCCGACCTGCTCTTCGCCGAGCCGCCGCAGTTCCTCGTGAACGCCGAGGAGGGCGGCAACCAGCAGGCGGTCGACCGCGTCGATAAGCTGCTCAACGACGGCGACTTCCACGCCGAGATGATCGAGGCGGCCGAGGTCTGCGCGGCGCTCGGCGGCGCCTGGATGCGGCTGGTCTGGGACGTCGACGTAGCCGACTACGTGATGATCGACTCGGTGAGCGCCGACAGCGCCATCGGCGAGTGGCGCTGGGGCGTGCTGCAGGCCGTGACCTTCTTCACCGAGTACGCGCAAGGCAAGGGCGACCAGGAGGTGCTGCGGCACCTCGAGCGCCACGAGCCGGGCGCCATCTACCACGGCCTCTACGAGGGCGACGCCAAGAACCTCGGGCACGCGGTCCCGCTCACCGAGCATCCCGACACGGCCGCCTACGCCGACCTCGTGAACGCCGACGCCGCCATCCCCACGGGCGTCAAGGGCCTCACCGCCGCCTACGTCGCCAACATGCGCCCGCAGCGCCGGTGGCGCAAGATCGCCGAGCTCGACAACCTCGGACGCAGCGACTTCGACGGCGTCGAGATGCTGATGGACGCGCTCGACGAGGTCTACACGAGCTGGATGCGCGACGTGCGCCTCGGCAAGGCGCGCATCATCGTGCCCGAGTTCATGCTCGACGACCTCGGCAAGGGCAAGGGCGCCGCCTGGGACGAGGACAAGGAGGTCTATGCCGGCCTCAAGGTGGCGCCGACCGACGCCGCCTCGATGCAGATCACGGCGCAGCAGTTCGCGATCCGCGTCACCGAGCACGAGGCCACCGCCAAGGCGCTCGTCGACGAGGTGCTGCGCAGCGCCGGCTACTCCAGCGGCACCTTCGGGGCCGGCACCGACGTCGTGCGCACGCTGACCGCGACCGAGGTCGCCAGCCGCGAGAAGGAGAGCGACCGCACCCGCGACAAGAAGACGCGCTACTGGAGCCAGGCGCTGGAGCCGCTGCTCACGACCTGGCTCGAGCTCGACGCGCTGGTCTTCGCCACCGGCGCGCAGGGCGAAGTCGAGCTGCAGTGGCCCGACGACTCGCAGCCCGACCCCGAGGCGCTGTCGCGCACCATCGAGACGCTCAACCGCGCCGTCGCCGTCAGCGCCGAGACCAAGGTGCGCATGCTGCACCCCGATTGGGACGAGGCGCAGATCGCCGAGGAGGTGGCGGCCATCCAGGGCGAGCAGGGCATGAACCTGCCCGACCTCGGGCCGCTGGGCACGCCGCCGCCGCTGCCCGCCGCCGGCGACGGCCGGCCGCTGCCCGAGGGCTTCGTCGCGCAGCAGGGCGCCTAAGTGCCGCTCTCCCGCGCCACCGCCGAGCGCCTCGCGCGCCAGGTCGCCGAGCTCTTCGCCGAGGCGCAGACGAAGATGCTCGAGGTCATCGCGCGGCGCGTCGGCGCCGACATCCACGACCCCTACTGGGCCGAGAAGAAGCTCGCCCAGATGCGCGAGTACGAACGCCAGATGCGCGCCCTCATCGCCGACCTGCAGGCGCAGGCCGAGAGCGGCGTGAGGACGGCGCTCACCGAGGCCCATGCGCGCGGCGGCCTCGCCGCCGTGGCCGACGTGCGGCGCGCCGGCGGGACGGGCGCCGCGCCGGTCGAGCCCTTCGCCGGCATCAACGCCGTCGAGCAGTACGTGCGCGCCACCATGGGGCCGCTGGCGGCGACGCAGCAGCGCACGCTCATCACCACCCTGAACGCCTACCAGAACGCGATCGCGGCGGGCTCGCTGGCGGCCTCGCGCGCCGAGGCCGTCGCCGGCGGCGTGGCCCAGGTGCTCACCGGCACCGGCACGCGCCTGCAGGCGACGCAGCAGGTGCTCGACCAGTTCGCCCGTAGCGGCGTGACCGGCTTCGTCGACCGCGCCGGGCGCGCCTGGAGCCTCGACTCCTACGCCGAGATGGCGGTGCGCGCCGGCACCATGGACGCGGCGCTCGCCGGGCACCTCGACACGCTGCAGGCCAACGGCTTCGACCTCGTGATCGTCTCCGAGGACTCCTCGCCCTGCCCGGAGTGCCTAGTCCCCGGAACGCTCGTAGAGGGTCCAATCCCCCAGCGCCGCCTGAGACGTGAACACATGGGCGACGTGCTCAGCGTCACCACTGCCGGTAGAAAGAACGTGGTCGGGACAGAAGACCACACGGTGCTGACTCCGCTTGGGTGGCGACGCCTCAAGGACCTTCACCCAGGCGATGAGGTCATCAGCCAAAGCGGGGACGAGGGCGTCAGGGCGGTCATACCAGATTGCGTACAGGTGCCAGCCGTGGTCGAACAGGTAGGACAGCTTTGGGCGCCACTCTTTCTTGCGGGTCCAGTTCGTCATCAGTTCCACGGCCACGGGTCCTACTGTGAAGTCCGCGTTGTAGCGCCCGATGGCCGTCTACTGCGCGAAGACGATATCCCGTTCGCTCAGCCACTCCGCAAACCGGGCCTCATAGATGGAGTCGGGGCTGCCGCGTCTGGCCTTCGTGGCCGCGTACTTGCACCGCGTCTCATCAGATTGGTGGGAGCCACGCACGGCGTCATGCGCGGGTTTCAGCAACTGGCGGCGCTCCTCTTTGCCCAAAGCGGCCCACTTCTGGCGCAGTCGGATGGCGTGCTGAGCGCGTCCCTCGGCCGTGGAGTTGCGCCCTTCGTCGGCAACGATGCGAGCCGCTTCCGCGTGGGTGCGCGAGGGAACGCCAGCGCGCCGAAGGTAGTCGGTAACAACCCTGCTGCTGATTCCGAAGGCGGGGCCGAGCTGCTTCGTGCTCTCTCCGGCAAGGTAGCGCCGGACAAGATCGTCAGCATCGAGCGGCGACAGTTTCGGGGGCATGTGTGGGACCTCCAGACGGGACCGCACTGGTACGTTGCTAACGGCATCATATCCCATAACTGCGTCGACTGGGAAGGCAAGGTGCTGAGCATCCTGCCCGGCGACCCCGAGCACGACAGCGTCGACGACGCCACCGGCGCGGGCCTCTTCCATCCAGGTTGCCGCCACGACCTGAGCCTGTACCAGGAAGGCTTCACGCCGCCCTACCCCGAGAAGACCGACGCTGAGCTCGAGCAGCAGGCGCAGGCCTACAAGGACTCGCAGACGCTCAGGCGTTACGAGCGCGAGGTGCGCGCCGCCAAGCGCGAGCAGGTGGTGCAGCTCACGCCCGAGGGCCGGGCGGCGGCGCAGGCGCGCGTGCGGGCGCTGCAGGCGCGCATCCGCGAGCACGTCGACGCTACGGGCGCCATCCGGCGCAGGGCGCGCGAGCAGATCACGCGGAGCGCCGGCCGCGCCATCTGACCTCGGGGGGAGTACATCTGGCCTAAGGGTAGAAGGCCCGGCCCGGCGCCGGGCAAGCGAGCCGCCCTGGAGGCGACAATGCCAGAAGACCCAGTCACCGCAGTCGCAGAACCCGCCGCGCCGTCGGCCACGCCGGCGGTGGAGCCCCCAGCGCCCGCCGAGGCGCCCTCGCCGCAGGCCGCCGAGGACGTCGCGGCGCTGCCCGAGTGGGCGCGCAAGCTGCTCGCCGATACGCGCAGCGAGGCGGCGGCCAACCGCGTCAAGGCGAACGAGCAGGCGCAGTCG
>CAYSXF010000294.1:5302-5922 GCA_964434815.1 uncultured Lentisphaeraceae bacterium | reverse complement strand
CTCTCTATTCGTCGGCAGCGTCAGATGTGTATAAGAGACAGTGCCAACACCGCCGAAAAACCTTATCTTTCCCGCGTGTTGATTGCGGGCGGATGGCCTCGTTGAAGGTGTCCGTTTGGGCCGTTTGTGATTCACAACGCATGCTGTTCAATGTTGGGATGTCGCTCCGCTGGCATTCCGGGGGGAAAGATTTGAAAATTCATCCTTTGGCAGGAAAACCGGCACCGGCAGAGTTGCTCATTGACGTCGCCAATCTCGAGCGCGAGTACTGCGAGCGCAAACCTGACCTCGCCGACGCAACGCAATTGGTCAGTTTCGGTACCAGCGGTCACCGCGGAACGTCTCTAAACGGCACGTTCACCGAGTCGCACATTCTCGCCATCACCCAGGCGGTCTGCGACTACCGCCGCACCTGCGGAATCACGGGGCCGCTGTTCATGGCGAAGGACACCCATGCCCTCTCGGCTGTTGCCCAGCGCACCGCACTCGAAGTTCTCGCGGCCAACGGCGTCAAAACCTTCATCCAAGCCAACGACGGCTTCACGCCCACGCCCGCCCTCTCTTTCGCGATTCTTGACTACAACCGCGGCCGCAAAGAGGGCTTCGCTGATGGCATCAAC
>CAYSXF010000294.1:0-5292 GCA_964434815.1 uncultured Lentisphaeraceae bacterium | reverse complement strand
CTCCCTCGCACAACCCGCCCGCAGATGGTGGCTTCAAATACAATCCGCCCAACGGCGGCCCCGCCGACACCGACGTGACCAACTGGATCCAGCACCGCGCGAATCAACTGCTGCATCCCAGTGTTCCGGGTTTGCAGCGGAAGCCCTACGAAACCGCATTCCGTGCCGCTACCACGCACCAGCACGACTTCGTCAGCCCCTACGTGGAAGCGCTTGGCTCCGTGCTCGATATGGACGCCATCCGCTTGTCGGGCGTGAGCATCGGAGTAGACCCGCTTGGCGGCGCGTCGGTCGGATATTGGGAGCCGATCAAGGAGCGCTACGGTTTGAATCTCACGGTTGTGAATCCGCGCGTGGATCCGACCTTCAGTTTCATGTCGGTGGATCACGACGGGAAGATCCGCATGGACTGCTCCAGCCCTTACGCGATGGCCAGCCTCGTGCGGCTCAAGGATCAGTTCGATGTCGCGTTCGCCTGCGACCCGGACGCCGACCGCCACGGCATCGTCTCGCCCACCGTGGGACTGATGAACCCGAACCACTACCTCGCCGTGGCCATCAATTATCTGCTGCGGAACCGCCTGCAGTGGTCCGCCACCGTCGCCGTTGGCAAGACCGTTGTCAGCAGCAGCCTGATCGACCGGGTCGTGGCAAAACTCGGCCGCTGCCTCTGCGAAGTGCCGGTCGGCTTCAAGTATTTCGTCGACGGCCTTTCCGACGGCTCGCTCTGTTTCGGCGGCGAGGAAAGCGCCGGTGCCTGTTTCTTGCGCCGCGACGGCTCGACTTGGGTGACGGAGAAAGACGGGCTGCTTCTCTGCCTGCTGGCTGCTGAGATTGTGGCTCACATCGGGACGCTCGCCCACCAATATCAGACCCTCACCGACAAACTCGGCACGCCCTTTTACACCCGTATCGACACGCCCTGCACGCCGGAGCAGAAGGCGGGGTTCAAGAAGCTTACCCCCGGGTCTGTTGTGGCCAGCGAGCTGGCTGGCGAACCCATCACCGCCAAACTCGTAAACGCTCCCGGCAACAACGCCCCCATTGGTGGGCTCAAGGTGGTGACGGACAACGGCTGGTTCGCCGCGCGGCCCAGCGGAACGGAGAACCTCTACAAGCTCTACGCCGAGAGCTTCAAGAGCCAAGAACATTTGGAAGTCCTGGTCGGGGAAGCGCGTGACATCGTCTCCCGATCCTTATCGAGCTGAACGGACATTGGTTTGCTGCACGTCTCGCTCCAGCCGCCGGAGGATGCCGTCGGATTCGGCGATGCCGAGGCGGGCGATCTCTTCGGCGCGGGCTTGCGTGTCCGCCAAAGCGTAGATGCGGAATTCGTCGGCGTTGCCTGACGGGCGGATGTGCGCCACGTCGCCGTTGCTGAAATAGATGCGGACGCCGTCGGTGTAGTCGAGCCGGGTGATGGCGCCGAAACCGAGCGCTGGTGTGAAGTACACGGACAGGGAGTCGCGAATACGTGCCGCTTCTTGTACCTGTGCTTCGGACGCAGGCAGCGTGCGGCCGTCCGCGTCCAGAAATACGGTCTGGAGCGCATCGGAAGGCAGATGTTCAACTGGGAGCGGGGACACTCCTGTCCCCGTTTGGGAGGTGGGACACTCCTGTCCCTCAGCAAGGACAAAAGTGTCCTTGATCCCAAGGACAGCCGGGTACAAGAGTGTCCCCGCTCCTAATGTGTGCGCCGAAGGCTGGGCACCTCCGAAAACGACTTGCCGGATCTTATCGTCTGAAGGCTCGAAGCGCCTGACGATCTGCTGCCCTTTTTCGCGCGGGAAATTTCGCAGCAGGGCGGAGCGTCCGAAGCGCTTGGGCAGGCGGTCGAACAGGTCGGCCATCGGGAGTCCGGCCTTGCGCATGCCGAACAGGATGCAGAGAATGGGCAGCACGGCATCGCGCGTCGGCAACGCTTTCAGCACACGGCCTTCGGATACGATGTCGGAGCCCAGCAGGAAGCCACCGTTGGGCTCCCATCCGCAGACGGCCCGCCGCCCCTTGGCCCGGGCAGCCTCGATGCCGGCGATCACCTGGGGCGATCCGATCCGCGTTTTCGGTTCTACCAGATCCTTGAGCGGCCCGCGGTCCACTGCGTCGTTGCATGTGACCGGCACCACGACGGCATCCGCACAGAGGTACTCGGCCACCAGCATGCCGACCAGATCTCCGCTGAAGAATCTGACCCGGCCGTTCTCGACGGCGAGGATCAGGGGCCGGTCGCTGTCGCCGTCGGTGGAGACCACGGCGTCAAGATCGCCTGCTTCCGCGGCCAGCGCCTGGACGGCGGCCAGGCGCTCGGCGTCGATGTTCTCCGTGTCGATAGGCACGAAGGTGTCGCTGCGTCCGGACGGGATGACCGTGGCGCCGAGGGAGCGCAGGAGGTCAGCCAGCAGGTCGCGTCCCACCGCCGAGTGCTGATACACGAGCAGCCGCAGGCCTTGCAGGGACTGTCCGGCAAAGAATCCGGTGTAGCGCTGGCAGTACTGCTCGCGGCCGGCGTCGGTTACGGGCGACAGTTCCTGATGGCCGGCTTTGAACAGCCCGCTCTCATTGAAGAGGGACTCCGCCAGCGGCTGGCCGTAGAGCCGCTCGCGGACAATCTCAACTCGCGCGTTGATCGGGCCTTCATCCCTCTTGAGCAACTCGCCTTTCGCGGTGTAGGTCTTGTAGCCGTTCCGGTCAAAGGGGATGTGGCTGCCGGTGACCATCATGCAGCCTCTGCCGCGGCCGAGCGCGTACGACGCGAGGGCCGGCGTGGGAAGCGGGCCGAGGTTCACCGGCCGCAGGCCCGCGTCGCGGATCGCGCGCTCGACCGCTTGCGCAAGCTCGCCGCGGCCTTGTTGCTCACTCACGAAGCGGGTCGAACTGGGCCGCAGGTCGTAGGCGAAAAAGAACTCATCGCCCTTGCGGATGCCGCCCTCCGCCGCAGAAAGAGCTTGAAGGTATTCGAGTTCGGCCAGCGCGCTGATGTAGATTTCGAGCTGTGTCAAATGGACGACTTCGCCGCGCCGCCCGCTGGTGCCGAAGCTCAGAATCTGGGGCGCATAGGCCAAGTTTGCTCGAAGGGAAGTGCCTTTGCTACTCTCAACGGTTGTCATGGTGTGACGATAAGAAACCGTGGTAAAAGCGTCAAGGGTAATCTCTTTTTGCGCGAGCATCACCTTGCGGGCACAGGGGAAAGGCTGGTAAAATAACGTTCAGCCAAACGGTCAGGCGATTCGTATGAACGCGAAGGAGACGGCAGACCGGGTCAACGAATGAGAGCAGGTGTCTTGATGCGAGGAATTGTGCGGACAGGGTTGTTGATGTGGAGTGTCGCGCTCTGCGCATGCGCACTGGCGGAAGAGAAGGCAAGCCAGAGTCCGAACGTTGCGGCGTCGCACGCCTTTCTCGGCACCAGCCACGCGCTGGGCAAGATCTACATCATGGACCAGGCCGGAAAGATCGTCTGGGACTACCCGGTTCCCAATCCCCAGGACGTCTGGATGCTGCCGGACGGGCATATCCTGACCACGTGGCTGCACGGCGTAAAGGAGCTTACGCTCGACAAGAAAGTGGTGTGGGAGTACACGGTGCAGTCGCCGAACGAAGTGCCCAACTGCCAGCCGCTGCCTGACGGCAACATCATGATCGGTATCGTCGGCGAGTGCCGCCTGCTTGAGGTCAACCGCAAAGGCGCGATCCTGCACGAGGTGAAGCTGGAGACGACCGAGAAGAAGCCGCACGCGCAGTTCCGCCTGTGCCGCAAGACGGACGCGGAGACGTATCTGGTGCCGTTCACGGCGGAAGGCGCGGTGCGAGAGTATGACTGCGGCGGGCAGTGCATCCGGCGCTTTCCTGCCATCAGCAGCCCGGTCTGCGCGGTCCGCTTGCCGAACGGAAATACGCTGATCACCGGCAGCGGCGGCGTCACGGAGTATGACGAGAAGGACGGGGTGGTCTGGCGGCTGGATCTTGCGAAGGACCTGCCGGACATTCAGGTCGGCGTGCCCGCCAATGTGCAGCGCCTGCCCAACGGCAACACGCTCTTCTGCAACTGGGGCTCGCACGCGCAGGGAGGCAAGCGCGGCGTATCCATTCTGGAGGTCACGCCCGACAAGCGGCTCGTCTGGCAGGTCTCATCCGACGGTCTCGAAAAAGTGGCGACGTGCCAGTTGCTGGCGTGCGATCTGAAACCCTACGCGGACGCGGGCCTGAGTGCGGTGAAGGCGGAGGCGCATGCGCCGCTGCCCGAACATCCCGAGAGGCTATTGCCCACGGGGCAGCGGCAGAGCGCCCCCGCGAAGGCGTGGCCGCAAACCGTGCTGGTCAGTCATCCCGCTTACGAGCGTCTGCTGGCAGGCCAGTCGGACATGCCGCAGACGGAGAACGCCGGCTTCGGCGGCGCGTTCGCCGCCAAGGATTCCCGCATCACCGTCGCGGGCTGTGCGGCGCTCGATCACTTTCCGCTGACGGTGCGGCTGCGCGTGAAGAGCGCGGCGCCTGAGCGCTTCAACATCTTCGTGGCGCACGAGCCCAAACACTCGCCCGCGCATTGGGAGCTGTACAGCTTTATGGGAGACGGCACGCTCGCGTTCTACATGCCGGGCAACCGCCCGGAGAGCATCCGAAGCAAGGCTTGTGTGACCGACGGCCAATGGCACGACGTGGCGGCTGTGCTGACGTGCGACCGCGTGCGGT
Source organism: uncultured Lentisphaeraceae bacterium (assembly GCA_964434815.1). Lineage (GTDB taxonomy): Bacteria > Verrucomicrobiota > Kiritimatiellia > RFP12 > UBA1067 > CAYSXF01. The sequence continues at coordinate 603 of CAYSXF010000294.1, read as the reverse complement.
TGTTCATGGACGGAAAGCAGGTCGGGGAGGGGGCTGTGACCCGTCCCGCGGGACAAGCCGCAGGTGTGACGCGTCTCGGCATCGGTTGCCTGGCCGAGGGCGGCCTCGCGTGCGACGGGTGGATCGACGACCTCTGCATCCGGTCGGCCGAAGAGGAGATCGCCCGGCCGCTTGCGGCCCCGCAAAAAGCCGATGCCGCAACGGTCTTCCTGTGTGCGTTCGATGCCGATCCTGCGCTGCCTGCGGGTGAGTTCGCGGTGTCGGGACAACTGGCCGGTAAGATTTCCCTCGGCATTCGGCCGGAAGATTTTGTCGAAGAGCTGTTGCCGCGCGAAGGGATCGAGCCCACCGTGCAGCCGGGCGAGAAGCCGCCGAAAAATGTGCCGGCTGAACTCTGCGCGGCAGAGCAATTGGCCGGGGCGATCCAGAGGCTGGGATTGCAGACCGTTAAAGCAGAAGATGTGCGGCCCGGTGTGCTCGCGCTGTGGGGCGAGCAGTCCGTCGAGCTGCAGAGCCAGATCAGCGGCAAGATGACTTTGCCGCGCGGCGCGGCAAAGCTGTCTCTTATACACATCTGACGCTGCCGACGAATAGAGAGGTGTA
>CAYSXF010000293.1:0-5934 GCA_964434815.1 uncultured Lentisphaeraceae bacterium | reverse complement strand
GCAGGTAGCGGATGCCGTTGGTGCAGGTCAGGTCGACGACCTTTTCGAGCTCGGGCGTTTTCAGCAGGCAGTTGCCGGCATCGGAAATCGTGAGGCCGGGCTTGATCCACGAGGTGTCGGGAATGGCGCAGGGCGGGTTGAGGTTGAGCACGAGATCCTCATGCTCGATCAGGCGCGCCTCGTTGTCGCCGACGAGCACGGCGCGCCAGGGCGTGGCGAACTCGCCGCGGCCTTCGGCCTTGCCGAGCAGGTGGATGCCGACTGCGCCCGCGTTGCGTTTTTCGATCATGCTGCGCGGATAGTGGACCACACAGGCCTCCATCACCGAGGCGTACTTGCCGTCGGGCAGGCGCACCGTGAAGGGCTCCATGGTGTGCTTAGGAAGGGCCGTCAGCGGAATCGGCTCTTGCGGGAAGGTGTCCTCGGTCCCGACGATTGCGAAGGCCGCGCTGCTCTGAGGGAAGCGGAACTCGGTCACTTCGCTCGCGAGCTGCCACGCGGCGTCGGCGGCGAAAGGCAAGCGGTAGCGGAAGGCGAGGCCCTCATTGTAGGCGCGGAGTTCCAAGATGAGCGACTGGCCGCGCGGGTCTTTCTCTTTCAGCGTGACCGTGAGGCTGGCGTAGCGGTCCTTGATAAGGGAGCGCTCGCCCCAGACCGGCTTCCACTCGGTGTTGGCGCTGCCGCGCACCGCATTGGCGACCGCGAAACCGCCGCGGAAGGCGTCCTTGAGGTTCAGGCCGAGAGGTGAAGGCGCGAGGACGTTGGCGTCTTTGTAGGTGAGCGAGCAGACGGGCTGGCCGTCGCGCAGGTCGAAGACGGCATTGACCGCGCCGTCGGGCGAGACGAGCTTCTCTGCGGCTTGGAGCGAGATGACGGAGAGGGAGACGAAAGATAGAAACGCAAGGGCGCAAGGGCGCAAGGCGAGGGAGGCTGCAACGGCATGTTGTGTTTTCATAGTGTCTGCTCCGAGAAGCGGTTGGAAGATGCGCATAGGATAATCGGTTGGCGCGTCCGGCTCAACACGGAAATCGAAGGAGACCCGTTCCCGAAAAGAAAGCCATGCCTCACAGACTCCGAAGGATCACTCAGGAGGCGTTTGCAACAGAGAGATAGCCCGACTTGGCGTAGGCACATATTTTGGTGTCAGCCGTTAGCAAGGTGGCGTTCAGAACGCGTGCGGTGGCGATGAGAATACGGTCGGCAGGGTCGCCGTGGATGCCGCCCGGCAGGCGTGTGCTTTGGACGGCAATTTCCGGAGTCAGCGGCACGAGGTGCAATCCGGGAGAGGCCAGCATCCCGTTGATCCAGGTCTGGCAGTCGCGGTCAAAGGAAATCCGGCCTTTGCTTTCTAGCGTGGCGATCTCCCATAACGAGATGGCCGACACGCGCAGCAACCCGTCTTTTGCGGCCTCTTCCGCTAGTTGGCGGGCCGTCCGGGACAGACGCGTGGCCCCTTCCATCAGCCAGATCAGCGCGTGCGTGTCCAGCAACAGGGGCGCTTTCACTGCTCAGCCTCCCACAACAGGCCGGTCGGTTCGATGAGTGCGTCTGTCATTTTCACGCGGCCCTTCATGCGGCCGAAAAGCGGTGTGGGTGTTTCTTCGGGATATGGTGTCAGGACCGCGATGGGCTTGCCGCGCTTCGTGATCGTCACCGGATTGCGCGTCGTTTGGACCGCGTCCATAATCTTCAGGCATTTCGCCTTGAACTCGCCGACAGCTATGGTCATTGGGCACCTCCCTCATTCATGGTCACAATGATATGACCATTTCCGCTGGACGTCAACTATGCGTTCGACGCTCCTATTTCTGCGGTGATAATTCGGTAGCCAACTCCAGAATCATCATGTTTATTCGAGCATGCCGACCTTGACGTGGAAGAACCTGCTAGCCACAGGGCATCATGCCTCGTCGTGTTTCGGCTGTAGCCGCAAATCCATGTAAGTCAGCAAGTTGGCATATCTGAACGCCAATTTGGAACATCGATTTCCTCTATGCTCGTCATATTGGCTATTCACGAACGCCATGGCCTTTTCAATCTTAGTGCGGTCAGGCGGAATGAGGCTTGGGATGAAATATCGATGCCTTCACTTATACACTAACGCAATGCAGGCGGCCTTTTCTGCCGAGAACCGGTTAGGCTCTTATCAGGCTCAGAACGATGCTAGCTACCGCGAGGATAATGACGATCCAGGTAAGCCACGTATTCTGCGTGTTGAGTTTCTTAATTAGTCGTGCCATCTGAATGTGATTGATAGAGAGTCCTCTAAGGATAAATGCTCCTTGAGCTTGAGTATCTGCTTTAAAATTAGAATAGAGCAATCCGAGGTACGCTTGCAGTTCAGACTCAGAAGCGTTGTATATACAGCCAGACTCAAAGGCATTGTTCATTCGCGCGTATTTGTCAGTGTCGTTCATTTGCCAGCCTCCTCTGACTGTGGATTGTACCTTTGGTGGTTGTTGGCTCAGGAGTAGAAGTCTTGGATAAGGACGAGGACGTCGAAGCCTTCGGCGGCGAGGCAGGCGTCGAAGCACTGGAGGGCGGGATGGCCTTCGGGGAGAGTCGCGTAGGGCATCTTGACCGAGCCGATCACGGTGTCGAGCCCGAGCGGCATGGCGCGGGTGAGGAAGGCGCTGGCCAGCGGGGCTTTGACGGGCGAGCCGTCTGCGCGCTTGGGCGGCAGCATGACGGTGAAGTTGCTGAGGCCGACGGAGACGTGCACGCCAGCGAAGGCGGGATCCGCGCGCATGAGCGCGAGCGCGCCCATGAGGCGGTGGATGTTGCCGTCGGTGTCGGTGCCGATGGGCGCGATGCCGGGATCGATGATGCAGTCGGCGTTGGCGAGTCCGTGGCGGTGCGCGGCCTCCAGCAGGAGCTGTGCGGCGGCGTAGGTTTCCTGCGCCGTGAGGCAGGGCATTTCCGCGCCGTCCTTCAGGTTCTCCGAGGCAAGCAGGATGGGACGGAAAGGCTTGACCTTGAGCAGGTCGAACATGCCGAGGCGCAGCGGCGAGATGGAGTTGAGGATGGGCTTACCGCGGCTGACGTCATAGGCTTCGAGGCCGGCTTTGGCGGTCGCGAAATCGGGCGAGTCGATCGAGAGCGGCTTGCCGGTGACCGCCTGGACGGCGCGGATCATGTCGGCCATGAAGGCGGGCGGACGCGGGCCGACGTTGACGTCGATGAAGGCGGCACCGAGGTCGGACTGCGCTTTCGCGAGCGCGACGATGCCGGCGAGGTCATTGGCCTCGAAGAGCGCGTGGGTGGAGGGGACGGAGTCGTTGATGCTTTCGCCGATGAGGGTGAGACCGGGAAGGGGCATAGGAAACCTTAGAGTTAGAAGTTAGGAGTTAGAAGTTAGGAGTTGAGACTCGTAACCTGACGCTGGAAACTAAGGATTCGGGGAGGTCTTTGGCGCCCACAGGTCGGAGGGCTTGAGGTCGAGGATTTCGATGGCTTCGAACCAGCGCGAGAGGTCCTTGGCCTTGTCGTCGAAGTTGTTGGTGCCGAACGAGAACTTGGCTCCCATGCTCTTGGCGAGCTTGAGGAAGGCGGGTTTGGGGTAGGCCGAGCCAGCCTGGACTTCGAGCGCGACGCCCTTCGCGACGGCCTTGGCGATGATCTGCCGCATGCGCGGCTCGGTCCAGAGTACGTCGTAGCGGTTGGAGATGCAGGGCGGCAGGTAGGTTGGGTTGGCAAGGATGGAAATGGGCTCATCGAGAATCCGCAGGTTGTGGGCGAAGTACGCCTTCATCCAAGCTTCGGGGTCGTCGATGGTCACGTCCGGCTTCCAGAGGCGGCGCGGCTTGCCGTCGGCGGTGACGCCCATGATCATGGTGTCGGCGAGCACGTAGTCCAGGCGCTTGAGGACGGCGGGGTCGATCTGCGTGAACCAGTCGCGGTCATTGACCTGGATGCCGACAGGCAGGCGCTTGCCGTTCGCGCGGGCCTGCGAGCAGGCGTCGACAAAGGAGGCGAGCGCCACGTTGTTCGAGAGCGGCCATTCGCGGCCGAAGTTCTCGAGCACGGCGCTGCGGATGCCGCTGGCCTCCTGGCGCTGCGCGGCCTTGTCGGGGGTCATGCCGCCGCGGATGTGGAGGTGGTAGTCGGTCAAGGTGAGGCCGCGGGCCTGGGTGTCGGCGACCTTGGCGCGGAAGGCGTCGGTCTGCGGGTACAGGTGTTCCCTCGCGTCGAGCGTCGCGTGTTGAGCATCGGGAGTCGGGGCGGCCAGAGCCAGGCTGCCGCTCAGGCATGCCAGAGTGGCGGAGAGGAAGAGGGCTGATTTGACGGACATAACGGAGTTCCTTTCAGAGCAGGGCTTCGAGTTGGTTAATACAGGTGTCGGTGTCGGCGAAGTCGGAGAGCACGAGGTCGGCGCCGGTGGCGGCGAGGTCTTCGGCGGAAACCCAGCCGGTGGCGACGGCCACGGCCACGAGCCCGTTCGCTTTGGCGGCGAGCACGTCTAGCGGGGTGTCGCCGACCAGCATGCGGACGGCGGTGCCAGCGGGCGCGCGGCCTACGGCGATGCGGGCGATTTCGGTGCGGTCGTGGTGTTCGTCGCCGTAGGCTCCGAACGCGAAGGCGTGGTCGAGCCCCGCGTGGCGCAGCTTGCTCCAGGCGGTGGCGCGCACGTTGCCGGTGATGATGCCGAGCGTGTGGCCGCGGCGGGTCAGATGGTCGGTCAGGTCGGGGATGCCGGGGTAGATGTGCGGCTTGTTCTGTGCGAGTGCGGCGTCGATCTCGCAGGCGAGGCGGTGGTAGAAGTGCTCTTCGCGCGCGGCCGAGTTGGCGACGCCGCAGGCGGCGGCCATGGCGCGCACCACGTTGGAGTCGGTCGCGCCCACGAAGCAAAGCCCCGCGAGGTCCGGATACGGAATGCCGTAGGCGGCGAGAAAGGCGACCCCGAACGCGGCGCGGCCGATGCCGCGAGCGTAGAGAAGAGTTCCGTCGATGTCGAAGAGTATGGCGGAGCGCATCATGCCTGCTGGGTGTTTCTCAATGGGGTTTAATTAAGCTTCAATTTTATCACGGGCAAAGCCGCAAGGCGATGGAGAAATCAAGTCGCGGAGGGGGTTCAGGTGCGATTCAGTTCAGTTGAGACCGAATCGCACCAAAGGAATATTTAGGAGTTAGGATTTAGGAGTTAAACGCGCGACAAAGCGTTCTTTTGAGTTTGGCCCCAATAAGCAGCCGAACCGCTCATTATGCATTATGCGATCCGTACGGTTAGTGGTGTGGAAGGGGCGCTCCGCAAGGGGCGTCCCTAATCCCGATCGCCTGTTGAGTGCTCTTTCAGCAGCCTGTTGGTTTGGGCAGTTATCAGCGGGTCAGTGCAGTCTGTGGTTCGCCGTCATTATTTTTCCGGTATCTCAAAGAGGCTATGACTACTTAGGTGCCGCCAGCGCGCGACAACCTTGTACTGAACACCAGTTCGAAACGAGTAGGGAACGCCCGATGGATAGAAGACGGAGTAGCCGTCGAGATACATTCCGCGAAACTCGTTCGTTCCTGCGTGAACCGGGACAGTATGCATTGCAGCAGAATCACACTTTGCAACCAAGCGCACCACTTCCCTTCCTGTCCCGCCTTCGAAAAATGCCAACGAGGAGACCGGGGTGCAGTACTCGCCCAGGAAAAGCGTCTGAATAGCAACACCGTTGTCAGTGATTGAGGTGGTTAGTTTGTCGGAGAACAGTTGCCACATTGCTGTTCCGGCGACAATGCCAAGAACGACAAATACGAAGGCAGCAATTTGGAAGCCTTTCGTTAAACCTAGCGCTTTGGAAACCATCATGTGTTCTCTTTCGCGAACGTCGGTAAAGGACAACGCTTAGGCTAAATGACTTTCGAGGGTAACCTGCTCGGCCCAGATTTTGATTCCTGAACCAGACTGGAACATAATCGAAAGATGCTCATTATCGCAACGAAAGCCCGGAC
>CAYSXF010000292.1:0-5937 GCA_964434815.1 uncultured Lentisphaeraceae bacterium | reverse complement strand
GCGTCAGGCCGAGCTTGGCGAACTGCTCCCTGTAGACAGGCAGGCGCGAGGCGCGGTCGACCGTGGCGCGGAGCCGTCCGGCCTGGAGGGCGAGGAGTTGGGGGCGCGGCAGGCATTCGTACTCGGGCTGCCAGATGCGGTTCTCAATGATCGGTTTCGTGTTCATGGGGCTGTCACTTCGATTTGGAGAAAAGGGACACGGCGTCGAGGACGTCTCGGCCGGCGGCCTTGAGGGCATCGATGGCGCGGTCAGGGTTGTCGAAGCGGAAGACCAGCACCGCCTCTTTGCCGTGGCGGAAGGTGAATGCGTACATGTACTCGATGTTGACGCCGGCTCTGCCGATGACGTCGAGAATTTCAGCCATGCCGCCGGGGCGGTCGGCGACGGCTGCTGCGACGACCTCGCGCACGTTGACCACGTAGCCGGCGGCTTCGAGCACCTCCTTGGCCTTCTGCCACTCCTCGACGATCAGGCGGACGATGCCGAACTGCTGGGTATCGGCGAGGGAGAGGGTGACGATGTTGATGCCCGCCTCGGCCAGCGTGCGGCAGATGGCGTTGAGGTGGCCGGGTTTGTTCTCGAGAAAGAGCGAGATCTGTTGGATTTTCATGTGGAGCACCTTTCCTGATTAGGCTTTTTTCCGGAGGTCGATGACGCGTTTGAGCTTGCCTTCGCTGCGCGGCAGGGTGTGCGGCTCGACGAGAGTAATCTTGGCGCTGATGTTGATGATGCGCTGCACGGCGTGGCCGATGCGCGATTTGAGCGCTTCGAGCGACTTGATGTCGTCGCTGAAGGTCTCCTTGGTGACTTCCACCTTGACCTCGAGCGAGTCGAGATCGCCCTCCTTGTCCACCACAATCTGGTAGTGGGGCAAAACCGACTCGATCGACATGAGGCCCGCCTCGATCTGAGACGGGAAGACATTCACGCCGCGGATGATGAGCATGTCGTCCGTGCGGGCGCTGATGCGCTCGAAGGTGCGGATGGTGCGGCCGCAGGGGCAGGCTCCGGTGTAGATGCGCGAGAGGTCGCGCGTGCGGTAGCGCAGCATGGGCGTGCCGGTGCGGGTGAGGGTTGTGAACACCAATTCGCCCTGTTCGCCGTCGGGCAGGGGCTCCAGGGTGTCGGGATCGATGATCTCGGGATAGAAGTGGTCCTCGAAGATATGCAGCCCGCGGCGGTGCTGGCAGTCGTTGGCGACGCCGGGGCCGCAGATTTCGGTGAGGCCGTAGATGTCGTGGGCGGTGATGCCGGTGAGGCTTTCGATCTTGGCGCGCATCTCCTCGGTCCAGGGCTCGGCGCCGAAGACGCCATGCTTCAGGCGCATGTCGGTTTTGAAATTGATGCCTTTCTTCATGCCTTCATCGATGAGGTGCAGGAAGTAACTGGGGGTGCACGCGATGACGGTCACGCCCATGTCCTTCATGAGCATGAGCTGCCGGTCGGTGTTGCCGCCCGAGATCGGCAGCACGGCGCAGCCGAGGCCCTCGCCGCCGTAATGCAGGCCGAGGCCGCCGGTGAAGAGCCCGTAGCCGTAGGCCACCTGCATGATGTCGGAGCTGCGCACGCCGCACATGGCCAGTGCCCGCATGCAGCCGTTCTGCCAGACCAGGATGTCGTTTTGGGTGTTGCCGATCACGATGGGCTTGCCCGTGGTGCCGCTCGAGCAGTGGAAGCGCACGATGTCGTTCATGGGGCTGGCGAAAAGGCCGAAGGGGTATTCATCGCGCAGGTCGGTCTTCATCGAGAACGGCAGCAGGGCGATGTCTTTTAGGGTCTTGACGTGCCCGGGGCGCACGCCACGCTCGTCCATGCGCTTACGGGTCAGCGGAACGCCTTCGTAGACGCGTTTGACTAGGCCTTGGAGACGGTGGAGTTGAAGGGCGCGCAGTTGTTCGACGGGCATGTAGTCGGGCGCGCTGACCGGATGCACAGGCGTGTCCAGATCGTGCGCGAACTCATATAAGGCCATGGCTGGCTCCTCGTTTAATGCCTTCGGCGGGAAGGCTGTTGAAGTGTTCTTTCACAGAGTAGCACTTTCGGTAGGGCGGGTGAATGGAAAAAAGGTCAAAAAGGTATCTTGAAATCGACGAAGTCAGCGGGGATCTTCAGCCGCTGCGTGATCAGCCGCGCGAGGGCTCGCACGCCGAACGTCTCCGTAGCGTAGTGGCCGGCGAAAACGACGTTCTGGCTCAGATTCTCAGCGAGGTTGTATCCTTGCAGGCTGGGCTCGCCCGTCAGGTAGGCGTCCATGCCGAGATCGGTGGCCTGGTCAATCATGTCCGACGCGCCTCCCGACACCACGCCGACTTTCCGGATGCTTTTCTTTCCGAAACCCAGTATGCGAATGTCAGGGTTGACGGTCCTGCGCACATGATTGCAGAAGGCATCGAAGGGGATGGCCTTCGCGTACGATGCCGTGAAGCCGATCGTTTCGCCATGATACAGGAAGGCGGGTTTGGGGCTGGCGAGTCCGAGCGCTGCGCAGAGCTGCGCATTGTTGCCATAGCGCGGGTGGGCGTCGAGCGGCAGGTGGGCGGCGTAGACAGCGATGTTGTGTTCAAGGGCGTAAGAAATGAGGAGGTGGTTGAGCCCGGTGATGCGCTTGAGCGAGTCGCCCCAGCTCAGGCCGTGATGGCAGACCACGCAGTCTGCGCTGCGTGAGGAGGCGTCTTGCAGCAGGCGCAGGCTGGCGTCCACGCCCGTGACGACGCGCGAAACCGTGCCGCTGTTGGCCAGTTGCAGCCCGTTGTTCGACGCGTCATGAAAGGCGCTCACGCCGAGGGTTTTGTCAAGTAAGGCGGCGAGTGCGTTCAGGGCAATGTTCATGAATGAACTATAGCGGAGTGGCGGTCGAAAGACAAGTTCGATGCCACAAGGAATTCGTGCTTCTTTCCGCGGCTCCACATGGATATACTGTGCCAAGTTAAGTGTGCCAACGAAGAGGACTGTGACGAGCTATGGAGAAGCAACTGAGTGTCAGCTATGTGATACCCACCCTGAATTCGGCGAAGACGTTGGAGGCGTGTCTGTCGGCGATCCTTGCGCAGCGGGTTTCGCGGGCGGAATATGAGATCGTGATCGCGGATGCGGGCTCGAGTGACGATACGGTCAAAATCGCACGGCGAATGGGTGTCGACAAGATCGTGGAGAATCGGCTGAAGACAGGCGAGGCGGGCAAGACGGCAGGGATCAAGGCTGCGACGGGCGATCTGATCGCGCTGGTGGACAGCGACAATATTCTGCCGGATGACCGGTGGCTCGAGCTGATGACGGGGCCGTTCCGCGATCCTGACATCGTGGCGTCGGAGCCGCTTGAATATACCTCTCGGAAAGGCGATCCGGCGCTGACGCGCTACTTCGCTCTGCTAGGCATGAACGATCCGCTCTGCCTGTTCACCGGCAATTATGACCGCATGTGTGGGGTGACGGGCAAGTGGACGGGCCTCGCCGTCCGGCAGCAGGACATGGGCGAGTATCTCAAGCTGTCGCTGACGGAGGAGACGCTGCCCACGATCGGCGCGAACGGCTTCGTGTTCCGGCGCAGCCTGTTGGACCATGTCACGTGGAGCCCTTATTTCTTTGATATCGACGTGATGCATCAGGCAGTGCGGGCTGGCTTCGGGCATGTGGCCAAGGTCAAAACCGGGATCGTGCATCTCTACTGTGCGCGGCTAGGAGATTTCGCCCGCAAGCAGCGGCGGCGCATACGGGACTTTCTTTTCTTTGCGCAAGAGAAGCAGCGCACCTACCCCTGGAACCGGCAGAAGAAGACAGGTGTCGTGCGGTTCGCTCTGGCTACCGTGTTTGTGCTGCCGGTGGCGGCACAGGCGGCGGTGGGCTTCTGCCGCAGGCCGGACTGGGCGTGGCTCTATCACGTGCCGGTCTGCTGGATCACGCTGAGCGTCTATGGCGTGGGGTCGCTGAGGAAGGCCCTCGGAATGAAGCAGGCCCCGGTGGCGAGGGAAAGGTGGCAGAAAGAACGCCGGCAATGAGTCGGCTTCCCGCTCGTCCGTGTGTGTTCGTAGAAAGACTCGTTGTTTGGCAGGCTGCATGCCGATGTTGGCGTTTGTCTGAAGAGGCAGTGGAATCGTCGATTTGGTATAGGCATCCCCGCTTCCGAAATGGTAAATTAAAAAAACATGAGGTGTGATGAATGACGAGACTGTGGAAGTTCTTATCCCGACATGGTGTTGCCTGCCTCGGGCTGACCGTTTTTACGGTGTGCATGTTAATCGTTTTTTCCCCGGCTCTACCCAAGTTCGTGGCGCTGGCTTCGCCTGACTCGGGTCCTTTTTTTATCTTCGCGAATCGCACTTATGTGCTCGAAGGCCTGCTGACTGGTGAAGCTTTTACGCCGCATTCGCTGTACTGGCTCCTGCTGAACCCGCTCTACGCCCATGAATTGACGTACGTGATCGACTCGTTGGCGCTGGCTCTGGCGGGTGTCTATTATCTGACCGGTCGGCGAGTGCATCCGCTTGCCGCTTGGTGCGGCGGTCTTGCGTTGGGATTTAGCGGATATACGTTTACGCTTTTCAGCGCGGGTCACCGCGGTTATTTTCATATGATCGCCTGTGCGATCTGGGCATTCGGTTTATTGGTCCGGTGTTTTGAGACCCGAAAGCTGTTCTACTTTGCGATGCTCGGGCTTGTTTTTGCATGGGCTGTTCCGTTTCAGCCAGACGTGTTGGTCATGGTCGGTGCGGCGGCGGCTGCCTATGCGATGTGGCTGACCTTTTGCGATCCGAGGCAGGCTGTCAAGCGGATGACCTCCGTTTGGCCGCGTTTCTGCGTTTCAGTGCTGGTTCTGATGCTTGCGGGTTTTGGAGGAGTGCGCTCTGCGGTAACGACTCAGATCACGAGCCGCGAAGCTCAGATAACGGGCGCCTCCGCGCAGGGAGACAAGACGGGCGAAAAGAAACCAGAGAAGATGTCTGACGCCGAGAAGCACAGCCGCTGGATATTCGCCACAAATTGGAGCCTGCCCCCCGAGGACCTGTTAGAGTTTATCGCTCCGGGCGTGTTCGGTGACGAGTCGATGCAGATGCCGTATCCATATTGGGGGCGGCTGGGGCGCCCGAGCGACGAGGTGTTTCAGAAGGGGCGCATGATGCCGAATTACCGGCAGCACACGATCTACTTGGGTGTCGTGTCCGTGCTCTTTGCGATCATCGGCGTGATCGCGTGGTTTTCACAAAGAAGGGACCGGATTCTTTCGCCTGTACGGGAAACCGCCGACTGCTCCGATGTTCCTTTCTGGTGTGCGGTGTGGGTCGTGTGCCTGTTTCTTGCGATGGGCCGGTACACGCCATTTTACAGGCTCTTTTATTCGATTCCCTACATGGGGTACATCCGCGATCCGGTGAAGTTCCATCATCTGGTGGAACTCGCCACGGCGTTTCTGGCGGGGTTCGGCGTGGATGCGTTTCTTCGTTCGGAGCGGCTTGTCTTGCGGCGAAGGCTACTGTGGATGGGTGTAGGGATGGCAGGCCTGTTGCTGGTAGGCGCGTTGGTCATCGTGGTGGCCAAGCCGCAAATCGTGCGGCACATCACCGAGTTGGGAATGGGACAGGTGGCCGAGGCGTTAAGCGGATATGCGATGCAGAACCTCGTGCGTTCAGCGTGTCTCGCCTTGCTGGTGGCGGGGCTGGCGTATGGCTCATTGAGGAGTGGTGGGCGTATGCCCGTACGGATCGGTTGCGTGCTGTTAGCTGTTCTATCGATGGATCAGGCCTGGGTGGCCAGCAGGTATGTCAGCGTGATCAATGTGGAGCCGTTCTATCGCGAGAACGCCGTTGTGAAGGCCATCAAGAAAACGTCCAACGGACAGTTCGTGAACGCGATTAACTACGTGACCGCGAACGCTTGGGCGCAGGAGTGGTTCAGCACCTGTCTCTTATACACATCTGACGCTGCCGACGAATAGAGAGGTG
>CAYSXF010000291.1:0-5947 GCA_964434815.1 uncultured Lentisphaeraceae bacterium | reverse complement strand
CAGATGTGTATAAGAGACAGCGTTGTGCCCGTTGATAGCGCCCGCCGCGAGCGTCGGCGCGGCGGTTCCGACGCTCGCGTTCCTGCCGGCAATCGAATCCGTCCAACTGGTCACCGAAGAGCCGTTGGTGCCCGTGAGGCTGTCAGCATTCCATTCGCGAACAGCCGCAGGAAGAGGCGCAGACTCCAATTTCAGGGTGCCAGCGCTGATCGTCGTGGCGCCGCTGTAGGTGCCGGCCCCGGAGAGTGTCAGCATGCCTGCTCCGCTCTTGGCCAACGATCCCGTGCCTGAAATCACGCCGCTCAGAACCTGTTGGGCAGAGCTGTTAAAAATCAGCGCGGCATTGTTCACAATATCGCCCGCATAACTGCCGCCACCCAACTGGCCCGCCCCGGTGATCGTCAGTGCGCCGCCGAGAATGACGGTCGCGCCGCTGTACGTGTTGGTGCCGCTGAGCGTCAGCGTGCCGCTCCCCCATTTGTTCAGCCCGCCAATGCCGGAAATGGCTCCGCTGAAACTGGCATTTGCGCTGTTGAAGCCGGCAATAAGGTTGCCGGTGGTCAGCGCCACATTGCCCGCGCCGCTCAGGTTGGCGATGTAGAGATCGGGCGTGAGCACCGCCCGTGCGGTGGAAAAGTCCCCAAACACGTTGCCCGTATCGGGCCCGTTCCATTGGATGTAAAGCTGGGCGCCACCGTACCCCTGATACCACGGGATGGCGATGCTGTGGTAGCCAGCCGTCAGATCGACCGTGGCCGCTTTGGCGGGCCAAGCCCACGGCTGGTTCGTACTCGTCGATACGCCCGGAACCAGGGCCACACCATCGACGAAAATCGCCGCGTCATCGTCCTGCAACGTCCGCTGGAACGTGTACGTCCCCGACGTGGTGATCTTGAACATGCCAGAGCATAGCGCCTGACTGTAGTCTGCCGGCACGATGGGGAACACCGCATTCGAACCATACGCCAGAGTGGTCGCGGTGACAATCCGAGTAGGCGTCACGCCGGAAAGCGTACTCTGGATGCTGGCAAGTGATCCTGTGAACGTGCCTTGTGATCCAGGCGTAGCAGCGTAATAGACCCAGGCTAGCCCCGTAGAGCCGGGCCCGGCGTTCACACTGAGCGTTGCACCGTTGCTCACCGACAGCGTATTGACCGGCGTGCCAAGCGCCGCCGCATTGGCCGCCACCAGCGTCCCCTGGCTCACCGTGGTTCCGCCTCGGTAGGCGCTCGTGCCCGAGAGTGTCAGCGTGGCGTTCCCCGCTTTAACTAGGGAAAGCGTTCCTGTGGAATTGTTCAGGGCTCCGCTGAACGTGGTGTCAGTCGCCTCATTGACGGTCAGGGTGGGTGTCCCGCCCAGCATCTTGGTGTCCACCGTTCCCGCCCCACTCAACGTCTGAACCGTTTGTCCGAAGCCATTCAGATCCAGCGTCCCGATGGAAGCAATCGACAGACTCGTCGTCGCTGGCAAGCCGGGAACGCGGTCGGGCGTGCATGTGTACGTGACGGAGATGCCGTAGGTCTTTGCGAGCGAATAGCCCAGGCTGTTGATATCTGAACTCGACAGCGCCTTGCTGAAAAACTGGATATCCGCTATTTGGCCGTTGAAATAAGCGGAGCTGGTGAGGCACTTGCCGATTCCAAACTGCCACGAATTGCGGGCGGCTGTCGCCGTGCTGCTTTGTGTCACCGCAGTCCCGTCCACACTGAGCGTCATGAGACCGGTGCTGCCGTTCCAACTGTAGATCGCCACATGCGCCGCGTTCAGGCTGAGCGTCGCGCTGGCCTTGGTCGCATCAGGATTGCCGATGCCCGCCGCAACCTGGTTAGCCCCGTTCCACTCCAAACCCCAGTCCTGTGTTGCTCCCGGCTGCTCGGAATCCACCAGACCTGAATTCTGATACCAGGGTGTGCCGCCGGCACCGGCACCGCTCGCGGCGGGCTTGAAAACAACGGCGACCGTGAACGCGCTGGAGCCTGATACGGAACTGTCGCCGGCTGCAACGATCAGGTTCTGACTGCCATTGAAAGACACCGCGTTATGGCCGTTGATAACGCCCGTCGCGAGCGTCGGCGCTGCGTTTCCGGTGTTCGCGTTCTTGCCAGCCGCCACGTCCGTCCATGTGCCGACCGTCGCACCCTGGGCGTTCGTCAGGCTGTCGGCGTTCCACTCGCGCACGGGTACCGGGAGATATGCCGACTGTAATCTCAGCGTGCCGCCGTTGATATACGTGGCGCCGCCATACGTGTTCGAACCGGAAAGCACGAGGGTGCCAGAATCCGCTTTAGCCAAGCCTGACGTACCGGAAAGAGCCGAGACCGCGATGGCCGTACTTCCGCCGTTGACCGTGATGGTGGGTGACGTACCGCCCAAATTCAGCGTGCCGTTGGTAATAGCGAAAGCATAAGCCCCACTATTGCTGAAAACCAGACTGTTGACTGTCCACGGAGAGGAGTCCAGGTTAACGGTGCAGTTCGCGGATACGGCATTGGTGAACCAGGCACGCCCTGTCTCGCCTGTGGCGACGTTGCCGTCCGACCAGTTCACGCTTGCAGACCAGTTGCCGCTGAGCGCGTTCGTCCAAACATACTCCGCTTGCGCCATCGCGCAGCTCACCGTGAGAATCCATCCGGCCGCAATAAATGAAACGATTCTGATCATCGGTTGAGTATTCATGCGACAACACCTTTCGTTTCCTCGATGGTGACAACAATGCACAAACATTAAACAAATATCGCAACTAACTTACTTTCTGGTCGATATTTAATACTATGCTGTGTCATGTTGTCCAGCCCTTTTTGGCGGGTTGGATATTCGTTCACAGTGCGCGCTTGCCGTGGTGCCGGGCTAAACGCTATTATTGTAAGAAAGGAGCCCGAATATGTCTCGCATGCCGACCTATCTATTGACCACGATCACGTGCACTCTCTCCACGTTGAACACGTTAGCCTCGGAGCAAACAGAAGTTCCGAAATGTGACCCGGCAGGTGTTTGCACCGAAAACACAAACCAAACCTTCGTGACCGGTGGTAAGCACATCTGGGCGAACTCCCGCCTCTTTTCAGATGTGCCCCTGCCTGAAGTGCAGAAATGGCTTACAGCCAAACCGGAACTGGAGGGCAAGTTCGTCGTCATCGAGTTTTGGCGTACCTGGTGCGGCGCGTGCAAACGGATGACGCCTCTGATGAACACGCTTCAAAAAAAGTATGGCTCCGATTTGGCCGTGATCGGCATCACCGGCGAAACAGAAGACGCGGTCAAAGCCTACGCAGGCCCCAAGAAAGAGTACTTTTTGGCCCTTGATCAGCCACAGCCCGTCAAGGACAAGTCCGCAGTCCCTGACAAACAGCCCGAGGCCAAGGAAGGCTCCTCTGCAGGATCGGAATGGCCTGACCAAACAGATGGGCAGACAAAGAACCGTCCGGGCCAAGGCCTGTATGAAGCCTCGTTTGGCGTCTGGGGCTGGCCCCACGTCATCATCCTCGAACCCTTGCACCGAACCGTCGTATGGGAAGGCTTTACCGGGCTCAAAGGTCACGAGTTGACAGAAGCCAAGGTCGCCAAAATGCTCGCCATCGGCCGCGCGATGAAAGAAGAGGCGGCGAAGAAGAAATAGGATCGACCTCGCAGTGACAGCACGATCACTAGAGCGGTTTTGTTACATGTGTAGCCGTTTTTGGCAGGGACGCCTCCCCGAAGCGTCCGCGGCGGGTTCGGGAATATCCCGTATCCGGGATCGCCCAATCGCAGATTGGGAGCGAAGCGTCAACCCGCCCTACCTGACATCAACCAACGGACATACTTAAAATTAAACCGCTCTAGTCGCTACTCCGTCACGTCGGCGAGGCCAACGTCGATTCCTTGTCCGCCCATCGTTTGGCGGCAGTGAACAGCCACAAGAATTTTCGCACCAGGCTTCATAGCGGCGCGCGCCTCGCGCGAGATTTCGAGCGGCACGAAAGAGGTCGTGAAGCCGCCTTCCTGAGCGGCGGGAATTCCGTTCACGTAAATCTCAACGTCCTCGTCGTGATAGGCCACGAACTCGAGCTGCGGATGCGCACCGTCTGGCAGCGTGATTTCGCGGCGCAGCCAGATGTCAGCGGTATTCCATGGCGTGTGCTGCACAAATCCCGGCGGCCGGGTTCCGAAACCGGCCTGGCCTTCCTTCCATCCCGTGGCGTCAAACCCGGGTTGTGTCCAATTGCCCACAGGCTTTTCCGTCGTGTAGCGCCACGTTTGTTCGGCAGGCACGATGACGCTGACTTTCGGCGGCACCGGCAGCGGCGTCCAGTTGGCTGGGTTCAGTCGGTCACGCGAGGCCCATTTTTTCCAAGCGTCGCGGTCCGACAGCAGCTTGATAAAGAATCCGCCGACCACGGGCCGCGCGTGCATTCCTCCGCTTTTCACATTGTCAGTCACATACGAATCGGAGATCGGATCCCGCGTAGTAGTTTCGTTAAGATAATCGTAGATCGGCGCAATTATCGCCTCGAAATCAGTCTGACTTTCAGCGAGTGTCGCGCTCCAGACTGACCAGTCGGTTTTAGTCAGATGCGTGCGCGAATCCAAGGGCACGCCGTAGCGCAGCATCACGCTCTTGTAATGCGCGACCTCCTTTTGTGCCACGGTCGGCGGAAAAACATTGAGGCCAAGCAAGCGGTCCCACACGAGATTGTATTTCTGACTCCAGGTCCCCGGCTTGTCGAACGCCAGCCGATAGTGATCGCCCTCAGCCGCTACGTTCATCCAGTGCTGCGCATCGGCTTTCGCGAGATCAGCGTATTTTTTCGCGGCATCCTTATCTCCGCGCATCCGGCATAGATCGCCATACGTCGCCAGCCCGAGGATCGCTTTCACCGACAGATTCGCGTTATGCGCCAGATGCCCCATGAAATCGTCGGTACAGAGCTGGTTTTCCGGATCGAGGCCGTATTTTTCGAGGTACTCTGCCCACTGCGTGAGCTGAGGCCACCATGGCGCAACAAACTCCGCATTGCCTTCAGCCTGCGCGATCGCGTCGCAGAGAATCAGCATGTTGCCGCTTTCCTCGACGGCCATGGCCTCGCCGCCGTCATCGCGGCCGAAGACCAGCGGGTACGTCCCGAGATCGTGCGGCGCATTTTGAAATTTCCAGTGCGGCGAGGCGGAATACATCAGCACGTGGACCAGCGAAGCCTTCGCGAGGGACGGACTGAGAAAAATCCAGATCGGATCCATCGGAAAGAAGACGTCTACGGTCGCAATGTCGCCATTGCTGGTGTTCTCCTTCGTGAAAAACAGCGGCTGCTTGTTCGCGTCAGCGGCGAGGCCGTTGGCAGCGACGCACTCGCGGTAGGCCAAGGCGGTGATCGTCGCATACTTTTCTCCGCCGATCCGCACCATATCGGCCATGAGTTCTTTGTCGAACGCCGCACACCGCGTGAGTAGCTTCGGGAAGTCATGCGACGCCTTCTGCAACAGCTCCGTGATTTTGACGCCGTTGCGCGCCCAGTACGGCAGAAGTCTCTTTCCGAAATATTTGATCGCGAAAATTTCGTCGTAGGCAACGATGACCTGCCGTTGCACAGTTTCCCCGCCGACGTTGCCGAGGTCAAAGGCGAACGCCAGAACCGGCTGCCTGTCGTTCACCGCACGCGGCATCCGAGCGTCGTCTTCGGCCGGCAGACCACCCGTATCGGCGAAGCTGTTTTCAAGAACGTCGTTCGCGCCGACGGCCGCTTTCGCCAGCGCGCGCTGAGCCGCGACATAGGCGTAGCCCCAGTTGATGCGATGATCGTCGCCGCACGAGCCGAGAACGGGCTGGGCTTTCGTCCCCACGCGTAACGCGGTCAAATCGCCGGCCGTCGCACGGGACCACTCGACCATCTCGTCGGTTTTGTTGACCGCGAGCTGCGAACTGGCGCTGTCGTAGATTGCGACTTTATGTTTCGCGCCGTCAACGGAGCGG
>CAYSXF010000290.1:0-5958 GCA_964434815.1 uncultured Lentisphaeraceae bacterium | reverse complement strand
CAGGGGGCGGACATATATCAGGCGGCGGCGGTGGCGACAACGGGGGCGGCATCTTTATTTACCTGCTGTTCCGCCTGCTGTTCGCGCATCCGCTGATCGGCATCCCGCTGTTGATTGTTGCGGGCGTCATCCTCTACCACTCCTACAAGGGCGGATACTCCGCTCACGTCTCTTCGACGATCCGGCGCGGCTTGGCAGCCGACAGCATCACGCGCATTGAGAAAGGGCTGGAAAGCATCAAGCTGCGCGATCCCGCTTTCACCCTGGAAGCGTTTCTGAACCGCTGCCACGATCTGCTTCCGGGTGTGCAAGATGCCTGGAGCAGGCAGGACATGTCACCCGTGCGCCACTTTATCTCGGATGGTGTCTTTGACCGTTTCGCCTTGCAGCTCGAGATGCAGAAAGGGTGCGGCATCCGAAACGAGATGCGGGACGTCCGTGTCCTGGGCTCGCGCCTCGTCGGGTCTGCGTCTGACCGCTTCTTCGACACCCTGCACGTGGCGATTACGGCCGAAGCGGTTGACACCCTTATCTCGCTGGAGGGCGGCAGCCTCCTACAGGGAGAGAACGCGCCGGAGGAGTTCACGGAGATTTGGACCTTTCTTCGCCGCCCGGGCGCAAAGACCCTCGCGCGCCCTGGCCTGCTGGAAGGCTATTGCCCCAACTGCGGAAACAAGCTGCAGCTCTCCACGTCTATCACCTGCGAGTCGTGTCAGGCGCTGATCAACTCCGGCGAATACGACTGGGTCTTGAGCGAGATCACGCAGCAGGAGGCCTGGTCGGTGCCTGTCGTCGAGCAGATCCAGGGCGTTGCCGAGCTGCAGCAGTCTGACCCGGGCTTTAATCCGCAGGCGATCGAGGACCGGGTTTCGGCGCTCTTCTGGCATCACCGGGCAGCAGAGTTTTTCGGCTCCGAGGAGTATTTGAATGCGGTTGCTCTCCCGGCTTTTATCGCTCAGGAGCGGGAATCGTGGCGACGGGATGAAAAAGGGCGCCATCTCTTTTATGCCGATGCCGCAGTGGGAAGCGTCGACTTGGCCGAGGTGATCCCCGGCGGCGAAGAGGACGGCATGGACCGTGTGAGGGTTCAGGTTCAGTGGTCGGGACACCGCGAGTTGCAACAAGTGCCGGGTCTCATCAAGCCGGAGTGGGAGCTTTCAACGCTCATGGTGCAAGAGTATGTTCTGGTGCGGAAACGCGGCGTTCAGAGCGTTCAGGCTGCGGCGCTGACATCGCTCCATTGCCCCGGTTGCGGCGCGCCCCAGATTGCGAAACAAGACGGGACATGCCGCTACTGTGGCATGCGGCAGAACGACGGCAGCACGTCCTGGGTGTTGGAAGCGGTCGCGCCCTTCAGCGGTTTTGCAAAGGCTGCTGCTCAGTCTGAGGACGTAACGCCTATCGCGGGGGTGCTACTCTCCCAGCAGGAGCGGGAGTCGCTGATTCAGTGCATGATCGCCGTGATGCTGGCCGATGGCGTCATCGATCCGCGCGAGGAGAAACAGCTCGCGGAAATGGCCGCGAAGCAAAATATGCCGGCGGAGCGCCTGAAGGAACTCATCAGCCAGACACAAAAAGACGGCGAGGCGCGGCTGCCACAGGTCGACGACTGGGAGAAGCGGAACGCGTTCTTTAAAGCTCTGGTTCAGATGTGCCTTGCCGATGGCAATGTGAGCAGCAGCGAGCGGCAGGTTCTGCGCGCGCTCGTCGTCCATATGGGCTACTCGGACGTCGACGTCGACATGATGATCACGAAAGAGCGCGCGGATCTTTACGCCGCGTCTAAAGCCACGCTAAAGGCCAGCAAAGAACAGCCCAGCGCATAGGTATCCCTTCTGTGTGCAGATCTCGTAACACAATCGCCATCCTGTCTCTGATGCTCTCTGCCGCGTTGCAGGCTGAGGAGCGGGCGGCCGCGAACCTGCGCGACATCCCCGTGTTATACGAGACCGACGTGGTGGTGGCAGGCGGTTCTTGCGCCGCGGTGGCTGCGGCTTGCGAGGCAGCGCAAATGGGCGCACATGTGGTGCTGATCGCACCGCGTCCATATCTGGGCGACGATCTCTGCGGCCAGCAACGCCTCTGCCTGATGGACGGCGAAGTGCCGGAATCCGAACTGGCCAAGGCTCTGTTTCCGGACGGTCGAATAACGACGCCATTCACGGTCAAACGTGCGCTTGACCGGGCGCTGCTGAAGCGAGGCATCCGCTATCTGACCGGCTGTTATGCAACGGACCTTCTGGTCGATACTCAAGGCCATCCCAGCGGCGTGGTCATGATCAACCGCAGCGGCAGCCAAGCCATAAAAGCTAAGGTGGTCATCGACGGCACACGGCATGCGCTGTTGGCGAGGCAGGCCGGAGCGAAGTTCCGCGCATTCGTGGCAGGTGATAAGGAGCTACACTTCACCGTGGTGGGCGGCGATATGCAGCCGGCCGCCGGACTCACAAGTCACAAGCTGGATGTCACCTATCAGAATCCCACGGGCAACAAGAGCGCGGCCGCTTATCCGGTTTACGGCTACATCGCCAAGATGCCGCTTTGCGACAGCAGCTACGCAGCGTTTGCGCGGGCGGAGCAGACGGTGCGTGATCGGGTATGTGGCGCAGGCATGAAGGCTTGCTCGGAGACGGCGACGTGTTATCCGACCGACACGATGATAGGCGAACAGCGGCTGGAGGGAAGCTGGCCCGGCGCTGCGCGCTGCGAGACTGGCGCGTTTCGTCCGCAAGGAATTCGGAGTCTCTATGTCCTGAGCGAATATGCCGATGTGGGTGCTGAGGGGCAGCCGGCTATGCTGCGGCCGCTCTCGTTTCTTGCGGTCGGCAAGTCGGTGGGCCTTGCGGCAGCGAACGAAGCTAAGTCCGAGCCTCGGGCGGCGGAAGTCCGACTTGCAAACGCGACCGACGCGGCTGCTGAGCGCATCGCGGTCGGCGATTCGCACAACGTGACGGCTCCCTTTGCGAAAGCGGGCGCGGTTAAGGTTGGAATGCTGGATTTGCCGGTGCTGGGCGACTACGATGTGGTGGTGGTCGGCGGCGGGACCGCAGGCGCGCCGGCCGGAATTGCAGCGGCGAGGAGCGGAGCGCGGACACTGGTGATCGAGTATCTGGCCGAGCTGGGCGGGGTTGGAACGGCGGGTCTGATCGGCTCGTATTGGTACGGCATGCGGGGCGGGTTCACGAGAGAAGTCGACGAGGCGATTGGGGCATGGATCACTGGAACGTGGTCCGGAAGGCGGAGTGGCTGCGCCGCGAATTATTGAAAGCCAAGGCCGACATCTGGCTCAACTCCTTCGGCTGCGGTGCGATTCTCGATAAAGCCAAAGTCGTCGGCGTAATCGTGGCGACCCCGTACAGCCGCGGCGTGGTGCGTGCTAAGACAGTCATCGACGCCACAGGGAATTCCGATATCGCCGACTGCGCGGGAGCTGAAACCCAATTCGGTGTCGCTCCGAACGGCCTGCTGTCCGTTCAGTTGGCCGGCTATCCGCATCGTAATCTCGGCGACAACGTCAACAACACCTGCTTCGCATTAGTGGATGACACCAGCGTGGTGGATATCGGCCATCTGATGGCGTGGTGTCGGAATCATGAGAACAAGGCGAATCCTTATGACTTCGGACAATTGCTGGACTCGCGCGAGCGGCGGAGGATCGTGGCGGACTTCATGCTCACCACGCCGGACATCCTGAACCACCGGTCATTCCCGGACACGGTCAGTCAGCATAAGAGCAACTTCGATGCGGCCGCTTTCCCGACCTCGCCCATGCTGCTGGTCAAGGACATGAAGGGGCCGGCGTTCGAAGTGGATCTGCCGTATCGCAGCCTGCTTCCAAAAGGCTTGGACGGCCTCTTGGTGACGGGGTTGGGCGCGGGCGCGGAGCGCGACGCCATGACGCTGGTCCGCATGCAGGCAGACGTGCAGAATCAGGGGTACGCGGCGGGCGCCGCGGCTGCGATGGCGGCCGCGAACGGCGGTCACACGCGGGAAATCGATGTCAAGAAACTGCAGCGTCTACTTGTAGACAAGGGCGTTCTGTCAGAGCGTGTGCTCACGGATAGAGACTCCTACCCGATGAGCCGCGAAATCGTTGAGCAGAGCGTCGCGGCTGTCGGAAGTCTGGGCTGCGAAATCAAACAGTCCCGAACGGTCGAGGATTCAGCCATCTTCAACCTGGCCGTCGTGATGGCCCATCCGGGGCAGGCTCTCCCGCTTCTGCGGCAAGCGCACGGTGCGTCTCTTGACGGCGCGACGAAACTGACCTACGCGAAAATCCTCGGGATTCTCGGCGATACGGCAGGTGCCGCGACTTTGGTGGCAGCCGTTCAAGGCGCCAAGACGTGGGACAAAGGATTCGGTTTGACGTCGCACCGCGAGTCGGACAACACCTTCAGCGAGTTGGATCGCCTGGTCATCGCCCTGGGCACCAGCGGTGCGCCCGACGGCTTGGAGGCCATCGTTGCCAAGATCCGGCAACTCGCGCCTGACGGCGAGGTGTCGCACGTTATTGCCGCATCCCTGGCGTTGCGGCATTATGGACGAGTCGAGAGCGCGGCTGAACCGCTGGCGCGGCTGTTGAAAACGCCCGGCTTTGCAGGGCATGCACTCACAGAGGCTGGCGACCGCAATCCAGGCGGAGAGGCCGAGCGGGATATTGCGACGACCAAGCCTGATACGAATCTGAACGCGGCGTTCAAGGAACTCCTTGTTGCAGGCATGTTAGTCCAGTGTGGCGATAATCAAGGAATGGGCCATTGTGTCCTGGAGCAGTACGGCAGAGGTGTCGAAGGACACTTCGCCCGATATGCGCGAGAGTTCTGCCGACAAATTCCTCAAAGGTGACAACTGTAGCATGCGCACCCCTGCGTATGGGCATCCCTGAGCCGCAATCGAATCTATTTTTCGATTGTCGGCAAGAAAACGTCACTTCGCGACGTTTATGTGTCCCAGAGTGGATTAACCTTGAGGGACAACCGATGACACGACACGCACTTGCACTGATTTCAGGTCTTTGCGTGTCCTCGTATTTGCTTGCCGCCGATGTGCCGTCGAAGCCCAACATCCTCTTGATTCTGAGCGACGATCAGGGCTTTGCCGACGTGGGCGTGAACGGCTGTAAGGACTTCGCCACGCCGCATCTCGACTCCATTGCCCGCAACGGCGTGCGGCTCACCAACGGCTATGTGTCAGCGCCGCAGTGCGCGCCGTCGCGCTGCGGCTTGCTGACAGGCCGGTATCAGCAGCGGTTCGGCTACGAATACAACAACGACGCAGCCGGCGCAGGGTTGCCGCTGACCGAGGCGACCATCGCCGACCGCTTGAAGGGCGCGGGCTACGCCACCGGCATCATCGGCAAGTGGCATCTCGGGAAAGCGGAGCCGTTTCATCCGCTGAACCGCGGCTTCACCGAGTTCTACGGCTTTCTGGGCGGCGGCCACAAATACCTCGCGCCGGCCTCGCGGGCAGCCAAGGAGCGCGAGAAAGACCTGTGGCGCAACCGCGAGCCAGTGCGGCACACAAAGTATCTGACCGACATGTTCGGCGACGAGGCGGTCGCCTTTGTGGACCGCCACTCAAAAGAGCCGTGGTTCCTCTATCTCGCCTTCAACGCGCCGCACGTTCCGAATGAGGCTACGCCGGAGTATCTGGCGCGCGTTTCCAGCATCACAAACGAAACGCGCCGCGTGTATGCCGCGAAAGTCACGGCGCTGGACGACAACGTGGGCCGCGTGCTGGCGAAGCTGCGCGAAACGGGTCAGGAGGAGCGCACGCTCATCGTGTTTTTGAGCGACAACGGCGCACCGCTCGGGCACGCCAACGGCGGCTGCAACGCGCCGTTCAGCGGCCAGAAGGGCGACACGCTGGAAGGCGGCATCCGCATCCCGTTTTTCGTGCAGTGGAAGGGCGTTCTGCCTGCGGCTAAGGCGTTTGACGACCCCGTGATCAGCCTAGACC
>CAYSXF010000289.1:0-5967 GCA_964434815.1 uncultured Lentisphaeraceae bacterium | reverse complement strand
AAGTATGCGATGCTGGGAGCGCTTCGGGCCGTGGGGCAGATGATCAGCTACGAAGTCTTCATGGCGATGTCCCTGATGGGCGTCGTGATGTTAGCCGGGTCTTTCAGCCTGGTTGACATCGTCAACGCGCAGAGCCACCTCTGGAACGCGGTGCCGCAGTTTGCGGGCCTGGCCGTTTTCTTTCTGGCGGGTCTGGCCGAAACGCGCCGGCTTCCGTTCGACCTTCCCGAGGCGGAAAGCGAGCTGGTGGCCGGCTTTCACGTCGAATATTCGGGATTGAAGTTCGCCATGTTCTTTCTGGGCGAATACGTCGGCATCTGCCTCATCTCCGCTCTGACCGTGACCTTGTTTTTGGGCGGCTGGGCCGGGCCTTGGTTGCCGCCTCTGGTTTGGTTTGCCTTGAAGCTTGCTTTCGTACTCGTCCTGTTCATTCTGTGCAGGGCGACCTTCCCTCGCCCGCGGCTCGACCAAGTGATGGGCTTCGGCTGGAAAGTTCTGCTTCCCGTTTCGATGGTGAACCTGCTGATCACCGGCTTCCTTATTCTGGCGAAAGGAGGGTGAGGCGGATGGTGCACACCTTTGTTAGTTTATGGCTGGTTTTCAAGCATCTGTTTTCGCGGAAGGTGACGCTCCAATACCCCGAAGAGCGGCGGACGTTGCCGCCGCGCTGGCGCGGGCGGATCATTCTCTCCCGCGACCCGGACGGCAAGGAGCGTTGCGTCGCGTGCTACCTGTGCGCCGTCGCCTGCCCAGTGGGCTGCATTGCGCTACAGGCTGCGGAGGATGCCGGCGGGCGTCGCTATCCCTCGTTCTTCCGCATCAACTTTTCGCGCTGCATCTTCTGCGGACTCTGCGAGGAAGCTTGCCCCACCTGTGCGATCCAGCTCACACCCGACTACGAAATGGCCGAGCAGAAGCGTTCGAGTCTCGTCTACGAAAAGGAGCATCTTCTGATCGACGGAACGGGGAAGTACCCGGACTACAATTTCTACCGCGAGGCCGGCGTGCGCACTTGCACAAAGGAAACCGGCGCGGGCGAGAACGAGCAACTGCCCGTCGATGTTAGGAGCCTGATGCCATGACTGCACTATTTTATACGGCAGGAGCCGTCGCCCTTATCGGGGCCGTCCTGGCGGTCGCCGGCCGGCACGCCATTCATGCGCTGCTGTGCCTGCTTGTCGCCCTGCAGGGGCTTGCCCTGGCGGTCTTCGCGCTGGGCGCTCCGTATGCCGCCATCCTGCTCGTCATCATTTATGCGGGAGCGATCATGATGCTCTTCCTGATCGTGGTCATGATCATCGGGTTCAACCGCGAATCCGAACAGCGCGAACGGGAGCGGCAACCCTGGGCCGTCTGGCTCGCGCCCCTTTTTCTCGGCATGGTTTTGTTGGCCGAGTGGGTCCAAGTGATCCTGCGCACGCCGGCTGCGCGTGCGGGACAGGTCGCCATCGCGCCGGACCTGGTCGGTGTAGCCCTGTTCCGCGACTACGTGTTGGGCGTCGAGCTGGCGTCGATGCTGCTGCTGGCCGGTCTGATCGGGGCCTACCATTTGGCCCGCCGCGACGAAGGCGCGCCCCCAGCCCGGTCCGCAGCGCCGCCGCCCGGAGGAGGAAACGCATGAACGGAATTCCCATGGCTGCCGGATGGCTGCTCGCGGCCGGTCTGCTGACCGTCGGGCTCGTGGGCGCGTTGGCGCGGCGCAACCTGCTCTTTGTTCTGCTGTCCATCGAGATTATGTTCAACGCAGCGGCGCTCGCCTTTATCGTGGCGGGTGCGCGATGGAATCAGCCAGACGGGCAGGTCATGTTCATTTTCATTTTGGCCATTTCTGCCGCTGAAGTGGCGGTCGGACTGGCGCTGATGTTGCGTTTTCACCACTGCTTCGGCACGCTCGACACGCGGGCCGCGGCTAAGTTAAAGGACTGACATGTACGCGATTTTATGGCTGATTCCGGCTCTGCCGCTGAGCGGCTTCCTGATGCTCGCCCTGCTGGGGCGCTCATCGGAGCGACTCGCTGCCGCGATCAGTCTCGGAGCGGTCGCGTTGTCCGCCGCGCTGGCGCTTGCGGTCGGAGGCCAGTTCCTGCTTGCGCCGCCGCCCGGCGGCGTCTACACACAGACTCTGTGGTGCTGGATGCGCGTGGCGGACTTTGCTCCGGCCGTTGTCTTACAGCTCGATGCTTTATCCTTGGTGATGATCCTCGTAGTGACTGTCACGGCGGCACTGATCTTGGTCTATTCAATCGGCTATATGAAGGGAGACGAGAGCTACAAGCGGTTCTTTGCTTACATGGATCTCTTTGTCGCCAGCATGCTGCTGCTCGTTCTTGCGCGCGATCTGCTTGTTCTCTATGTGGGCTGGGAAGGTGTGGGTGTGTGCAGCTACCTGTTGATCGGCTTCTGGTATCGCGATGCGGCCAACGGCAGGGCCGCTCAAAAGGCCTTCATCGTAACCCGCGTCGGCGACGCGGCGATGGCGGTCGGGCTGCTACTGATATTCAGCAAGCTCGGCACGCTGGATATTCCCGACCTGCTTTCGCGAGCGGTGGCGCAGTGGCCGTCAGGGTCTGCGCCTGCGGTGCTGGCGGCCTGGCTGCTTCTCGCAAGCGCGGTTGCCAAGTCTGCTCAGTTGCCGCTCCAGGTCTGGCTGCCCGACGCCATGGCGGGTCCCACGCCGGTGAGCGCTCTGATCCATGCCGCCACCATGGTGACGGCCGGCGTCTACCTGATCGCGCGGCTGCATGTTCTCTTCGCGCTTGCGCCTGAAGTCCAAGCGGCCATCGCCGTGATCGGAGCCGTCACGCTGCTGCTGGCCGGCGTCAGTGCCGCAACGCAGCAGGACATCAAGCGGGTCGCCGCCTACTCGACCATCAGTCAGGTGGGCTTCATGTTTCTGGCTTTGGGCGTGGGCGCATGGTCTGCGGCGATCTGCCACTTCGTCACACACGCGTTCTTCAAGTCGCTGCTCTTCCTGTGTATCGGCGTGATCATTCAGGCGATGGACGGAGAGCACAGTTTATTCAAGATGCACGGCCTGCGCCGGACCCTGCCGGTCACGTTTTTCGCGTGTGTGATCAGCGCGCTCGCTTTGTCAGGGCTACCGCCGACGGGCGGCTTCGCCAGCAAGGACCGCATTCTGGGCGCGGTCTACGAGGCAGGGCCAGGCGGATGGCTGTACGCCGCGGCCCTTGCGGGCGTCTTTCTGACGGGGCTCTATACCTTCCGCATGTTGTTTCTCGCGTTCGGTGATATGCGCGAGAGCAGGAAAGATACCGGCGGCATGCGCCGACCCACGGCCTCTATGAGTGCGGTGCTCGTCTGCCTCGCCGTTCTTAGCGTGGCAGCCGCAGCGCCGGCGTGGCCCGCAGCGCTCGGCGGTCACGCGTGGCTGCCGCAATTTCTGCGGACAGTCCTGCCTGATGGAGCATCAACCTTGCGCGCGGGCACCGAGCGGACGCTCTCCCTGATTGCGCTCCAAGTTGCGCTCGCCGGCGCAGCGAGCGGCTGGTTCGTCGCTATGGCGGGCCGCCGCATGTTCGAGCGTCTCACTTCCTCGACGGTGGGAGCCGCGTTGCACGCGTGGTGGCAAACCGGCTGGGGTTTCGACTGGTTTTACACCCGGCTCATCGTTTGGCCCACGGTGTGGATGGCCGAGATCAACCGCAACGATGTGATCGACACGTTGACCGGGCTCTGCACCTGGACGGCGCTCGCCGGACACCGGCTCCTGAGCCGGACGCAAACGGGCCGGCTCGGCTGGTACGCCGGGTGCATGGCCGCAGGACTCGTTATCATACTGGCGCTGATGCTATGGACATAACCCTGACAGCACTGATTGGATTGCCCTTGACCGGAGGGCTGTTGGCCTGGGCGGCCGCGCGATGGCGGGTCCGCATGGCCTACGCGTTCTCCCTGGCTGCCACCGCAGGCCAATTCCTGCTCACGCTTTTTTTCTGGTTCAGCCTGTCGCCGAGCGGAACCACGCCATGGCTCGCGGAAGTCCAATTGCCGTGGATTCCCCGGCTGGGCATCTCTTTTCATCTGGGACTTGACGGACTCAGTCTGATCATGACCGCCATGACCGGCGCCATTGGCGTTCTCGCGGTGCTGGCGTCGCGGACGTCGATTCGGACTCAAACGGGTTTCTACCTCTTCTGCCTGCTCGGTTCTCTGGCTGCTATCAATGGAATCTTTCTCGCGCTGGATTTGTTCCTGTTCTACATCTTCTGGGAACTGATGCTGATTCCGCTCTTCCTGTTGATCCGGATATGGGGTCACGAGCAGCGCAACACTGCGTCGCTCAAGTTCTTCCTTTTCACCCAAGCCGGTGGGCTGCTCCTGTTGCTCGGGATCATCGGGCTCTGTCTCGCCTACAGCCGGGAGACGGGGCACGTCAGCTTTGAGTTGGCGGATCTGCAAACAGCCGCACTCGCGCCGAGGACCGGCCGCTGGCTGATGCTCGCTTTCTTTGCCGCGTTCGCGGTCAAGCTTCCCTCCTTCCCTGTCCACGCGTGGCTGGCGGATGCCCACACGCAGGCGCCGATCGCCGGAAGCCTCGTGCTGGCCGGCCTAGTGCTGAAGGCCGGGGGCTATGGCCTGATCCGCTTTCTTCTGCCAATCTTCCCGGCCGAAGCGGCGGCGTTTGCTCCGGTGGCCATGGCGCTGGGAGTCACCGGCATTCTCTACGGTGCGCTGATGGCTTTCGGCCAAAACGACTTGAAGCGTCTGATCGCCTACACCAGCATCAGCCACATGGGCTATGTTCTGCTCGGCGTCTTCGCTCTGAATGAACTCGCGCTGCAAGGCGCGGTGATGATGATGGTCGCGCACGCAGCCAGCGCCGCAGCGCTCTTCCTGCTGGCGCAGATGATTGACTCGCGAATGGGAACGCGGGATCTGCGGGAGCTCGGCGGACTCTTGGCAAGCGCGCCGCGTATGGGCGGAGTCATGATGTTTTTCGCTATGGCCTCGCTGGGCTTGCCCGGCCTGGCCGGTTTCGTCGCGGAGTTTCTGGTTCTGTTGGGCGTTTTCAAAGTCAACGTTCTCTTTGCCGCGCTGGGAGCCTGCGGTCTGATTGTCTCCGCTGTCTACAGCCTGCGGATGATCCAGATGGTCTTGCACGGATCTCAAAACAAGAAACGCGAAAGCGCGCCGCCGGATCTTTCTCTTCTCGAGCGGGGAATATGCGCCGCATTGATCCTTGTCACTCTTTGGATCGGCCTGTGTCCCCAGCCTTTTCTTAACACGTCGCGAGATGTGATTTTGCGCATTGTCAGCCAGCAGAGCGCATCGCAGATATCGCGGGCAGAACCGCATGGACACCCGCTTGGAAGCGACGCGCCCGCAGCCGTTAGTACCGTGGGGACGGTTTTACCATGAGAGAAATCGACATACTGTCACTGTTGCCGTTCGTGCTTGTCGCGGTCACCGCAGTGGTCGCCATGCTGGTCGCGGCCTTCACCCGGCGCGAGGGGCCGGTCGTTGGCGTGACGGCGGCAGGTTTGGCGCTGGCTTTCATCAGCATTGGGTGTGTGTCCGCACAGTCGGCGCCCATCGACACCCTGCTGACTGTCGACGCTTATGCACGCTTCTTCATGGGGCTTTTTCTGCTGGCGACTCTGATGGTGGTGGCGATCTCTTTTCGTCGGGCCGGCGGCCATGATTCCACATGCGGCGAGTACTACGTGCTGCTGACGTTGGCCGCGCTGGGCGCCATGACTCTCGCTGCCTGCGATCACTTCGCCTCGTTTGCGCTGGGACTTGAACTGCTCAGCGTTTCCCTCTTTGCGCTGATCGCCTACCGCCGCTCCAGCGAATCCGCGCTGGAGGCCGGAGTGAAATACCTCATGCTCTCCGGCGTCTCGTCTTCCATCCTGCTATTCGGAATGGCGCTGGTCTACGCTCAAACCGGAACCCTACGATCTGTCTCTTATACACATCTGACGCTGCCGACGAATAGAGAGGTGT
>CAYSXF010000288.1:0-5967 GCA_964434815.1 uncultured Lentisphaeraceae bacterium | reverse complement strand
GGTCGAGATACCGCTCCGCATCCTTATCGCCGACGATGCGCTCTTTCGCGGGATCCCACGTGATGGTGCGGCCCGTGCGGATGGCGATGTCGGAGAGGTGGCTGATGAGGTCGCCGTTCACCGCCGTGTCGATGGGATTGACGGTCGGCTGCCGCGACTTCACGCAGGAGACGAAATTGGCCCACTGGTTGCGGCTCTCATACAGGCGGACGTCCTTGTCGCCCCACTTGAGACGCAGCCACGCCGGGTTGCTGGCGACCATCGAGCCGCGGTCCACGCTGACCCAGCCGTTCTCGCCGTAGAAGGTCGTGCCGTGGTCGCACGGACCGCGGTACTTCGTGATGACCGGCTGCGCGACGGACCAGTCCATGAACCGCATCGGGATGCCGTTCGCGTAGGTGCAGGTGACGTCCCACGAGGCGACCGTATCGAAGAGCCCCGGCACGTCCGGGAAGCGTCCCGTGCCGCTGTAGGTCACCGGAGCGGTATGGTCGGTGCCGAGCCCCCACTGCGCGATGTCGATGGGGTGCGCGCCCCAGCCCGCGATAAAGCCCAGCGCGTAGTCGTAGATGTGGTACACGCCGTGCGGCGTCACGCGCGCTTTCGTAAAAAATTTGGCGGGGGCGGGACCGAGCCACATGTCGTAGTCCAGATCATCAGGCACAGACGCGGGCTTCGTGTCAAGATGGAAGCCGCGCAGCGCGCTGCCCTCGTTGAAGAGGCCACCGACATCGGTCGCCATGCTGTGACACCAGGTCTCGACGCGCTGGACCTTGCCCAGCGCGCCGTTGCGCACCAGCTCGCAGACGAGCCGGAAGCGTCCGTCCGAGCGCTGCTGCGTGCCGTATTGGAAGACCGTCTTGCGCCGCTTGACCTCCTCGCGCAGAAGCCACGCCCAGCGCATAGCGGTGCCGAGCGGCTTCTGCACGTAGACGTCCTTACCTGCGCGCACGGCGTAGAGCGCGATCGGCACGTGCCAGTTGTCGGGGGTGGCGATCTCCACCGCGTCGATGTCCCGGCGCGCGAGCAAGTCGCGGAAATCGCGGACCATCGCGCAGCCGTTCGACTTGTACGTTTCATCGACGAGTTTCGCGGCCCTTTCGCGGCGGTCTTTGAAGCAGTCGCACACCGCCACCACCTGCGCCTCAGGGTTATTCAAATGGTTCCGCATGCCGGCCGTGCCCATGTTGCCCACGCCGATGTGGGCCAGCGTCACGCGGTTCGAAGGCGTCGGGCGCGCGCCCTGCGCGCGGACCACGCCGCAGGGAAGGATCAGCGGCGCAGCGCCTGCCGCGAGAGAGGCTTTTAAGAACGAACGGCGACTTGTGTTGTGCATAGTGAAAGACCTTTCTACTGTTTGGGGCAGGGACGGTTCCCCGAATCGTCCGCGGACGCCTCGGGGAGGCGCCCCTACCAGAAGAGTCGGTTAGAGCAATTCATTCCTTCAGATACGCGCCCATCTCTTTGCGCAAGAACTCCAAACTGCGTGCGGCTTGGTCGATCGTGCCGCACTCAACGCTGAAAAAGATCTCGCGGTCGAGCGGAGCGAGGATGCCGAAAACCCGCTGCCAGTCGACCACGCCGTCGCCGCAGGCGCAGCCGACGGGCGTGCCAGTGACCTTGCCGCGCTCGGCCGCGCTGTGCTGCATAGAGATGTCCTTCGCATGCACATGATACACGGCGTCGCGCACGTTGGCCAGCCCTTCGTAGGGATCCTCGACGCCCGCGAGGTAGGCGTTGCCGGTGTCCCAGTTAACCTGAATCCAAGGGGAGTCCACGAGGCGCACGATGCGCATCAGACCAGCGGAGGCCCGCGTGTAGATCCCGTGCGGCTCGATGCAGAGCCAGACCTTGTGCCGGGCGGCGCACAGCGCGGCGCGCGTGAGCGTGTAGCGCATGACCTCGTGGGCGAAGGCGTCGTCCATCCACGGCGGCTTGACCATCTCGTCCGTATTGACGAAGCGTGCGCCGCAGGCGTCGGCCAGTTCGATGGCGCGCGTCAGGCGCGGCACGGCGGCCTCCGGGCGCATCAGGGGACTGTGCCCGCTGAGGCTCGCGACCTTGACGCCGTATGCGTCGCAGATCTCCTTCATCAGCAGGTTGTCCTGCTCCATCGAGTAGGAGTGGAAGTAGTTCACCTCGCTGAGCAGTTCCCAGCCGGTGTGCACCATAGGTTCTACATACCTGTACCCCAGCTCGGCGGCGATCTTCACGCCCGCCTCGAAGCTCTTGTCCGCGCTGCGCACAAATTCCATGTTCACTGCGATCTTGAATTTAGCCATAGGCACCTGCTTCCTTCTCGATTTTTGGAATGGACAATCCGCATCGTTGTCACACGTCATTTATATCGCGCGTCACAATATCTGACTACGATACTTTTGCACAGTGTTCAAAAGTATCCGAATTAACCGATTCCTAACACAAGATCAACCGCATCCTCACGCCAACCGTGTTTACTTACGCCCATGAAAGGATGGTGCCCCATGATTTGTGAACAACGGTTAGAGCGGCCCTTCGTAAGGCGTGCCGTACGCGGAAAGGATACCCCGACGCTGGGGCAAGAGTTGCTCCATGTGTTGCGCTTCGTTTTCGACCAGCCCGAAAAGCGCCTAAGCGCGACCGATTTCGTTTGGTCGTATCAGGAACTGGCGGATGACATCCCTGATTGATTTTGCGGCCGGGCATGATATGATTCCGCGCCATGAGCACATCTGGGATCGCGGACGCGAACGCCGATTACACGCCGCTGCGCGCCGCTAAGTTCTATATTCCGCTGTTGATCCAGGCGGTCTCGCAGAGCCTGACCTACCCGCTGGTAGCGGCGATCGTCTCGCACGGCAAGAACGGGGTAGTCGATCTTGCGGCCTTCGCGCAAGGGCTGGCTGTGATGTTCGTTATCGGCGCGTTGGGCGGCGGGCTGCTCACCACCGGCATGGTGTTCGGGCGCGACGCGGAGGGCTTCCGGCAGTTCAAGCGGCTCAACCTGTTTGTCACCCTCGTCCTGGTCGTTCTGCAAGGCCTGGCGTGTGTCCATCCCTTCGACACGATCATGTTCCACAAGCTGCTGGGGCTGCAGGCCCCGATGGACGAGACTGCTCGCGAGGTTTTGTTTTACAGCATCCCGCTCCAGTTGTTCTTCTTTCTTCGGAACGCCCCGCTGGTGGCCCTCTACAACGCCAGGGCCAGCGCGGCCGCCAACTGGGCGACGCTCTGCCGCATCGGGCTGACCG
This sequence comes from uncultured Lentisphaeraceae bacterium, assembly GCA_964434815.1. Taxonomy (GTDB): domain Bacteria; phylum Verrucomicrobiota; class Kiritimatiellia; order RFP12; family UBA1067; genus CAYSXF01. The sequence continues at coordinate 2,737 of CAYSXF010000288.1, read as the reverse complement.
CTTTGCTGGCTCCTTTATTCGTGTGGCTGGGCTGGACAGGCCCCCTGATGGGAACTCTGGCGATGACGGGGCCCGTGCTGATCGAGACCGTGTTGGCGCAGCTTCTCGCCGCGCCCTATATCCGTGCGCTGAAACATGACGCCCAGCAATCTGCCGGCATCCGGACTCAGTTCCTTTTCAGCGTGCCGCTCTCCTTTGGCGGCGTGCTGCTGGCGGTTTCCGGTTTCATGATCGGCGCGTTCATCGCCCGCGCCCCTGAGCCGACGCGCATGCTGCCCATCCATTACGTCACCATGGGCGTGGTGAACCCCGTGGGCTTTGCCGCCTGGCGCATGCAGGCGGTTGCGCTCTCCTTCCCGCCGCGCTATCAGAACGATCACAGCGTCTTCAAATTCGCCCTGGTCGCCGGGTGCCTGCTCTCCTTTTTCCCGCTAGTGGGACAGATCCCGGCCGTCGCGCGCTGGTATTTCGGCTCCATCCAGAACCTGCCCCTGACCGACATCCCGCTGGCGATGCGCGCCATGCTGCTGGTGTCCGTGCTGCCCATCATCCAGTCGCTGCGGGGGCATGCCGAAGGGTTGGCCGCCTGGCGCAAACGCCCGAACGCAATCCTAGCGGGCCAAGCGATGAACCTGGCGTCCCTGGTGTGCGCGCTGTTCGCCGCAACCAATCTGGGGGTGGCCGGCTACCTGATGGGGGTGATCGCAATTCTGGTCGCCGTGTTCATGACGCTGGTCACGATCCGCATGGGGCTGGTCTGGGCGGATATGGAAGACACCTTCGGCCGTCCGCCGCGCGGGGTGCGCAGCGTGGAGGGATAGAAGGGAAAGAGTCAGTGGTCATTGGTCAATAGTCATTGGTCATTGGGGGAAGACGCCGTGCGGGATTGACCTTCTGAACCATTGACTCTTGACGAATTGCCTATCAACTAATGGCTAATGACCAATGACCATTTCCCACTGACTACTTCAGCAGCAGATCCATCAGGGCGGAGCCTTTAAGATAGCCCAGCGCGCCTTTGGGAGCGGCTGCTTCGTCGAACGTCTGCACGCCGTCGGGCGGGACGCCCGGCTGGCAGACCGACACCGGCACCGGCGTGCGGGTGTGCTTGCCGAGCGCAAGCGGCACGGGGTGGTCGGGGAGCACGCAGTAGGCCACGCCCGCTCCAGCGGCGGCCATCACGCGGCCGACCAGCCGCTTATCGAAATCTTCGATGGCCCTGAGCTTGAGCTTCAGATCCTGCGCATGCGAAACCTCGTCGATCGCTTCGACGTGGACATAGACGAAATCGTAATTCTCGAGCGCCTTGACCGCCGCGTCGGCTTTGCCCTCGTAGTTCGTGTCGATATAGCCCGTCGCTCCCGGCACCTTGATCACGTCCATGCCCATGCACTGGCCGAGGCCGTTGATCACGTCCACGGCCGAGATGACGGCGGCGCGGATGCCGTAGCGCTGGCAGATGTTGTGGATCGCGCCGGCTTTGCCGCCGCTCCAAGGCCAGATGCCGTTCGCCTCGCGCCCCTTGAGCACTTCCGATGCGCGCGCGATGAGGTCGCGCAGCAGCGCGGCCGTGCGCTGGCCCTCGGTCGATTTGGTGCGCGGCAGATGCTTGGCCACAGGCTGCCCGTGGTTGTCGTCAGGCTTGTCGTACGAGATCTCAGCGCTGTACTCGGGGCCGGAGAGCACCAGCAGGTTGCGGTAGCTGACGCCGGGATAGAAGCGGATGGTGTCGGTGCCCAGTTTCTCATTGAGAAGGCGGATCGCCTCGACCGCGTCGGCCTGGGCGATGTGCCCGCCGGAGAAGTCTCGCAGGATGCCGTCCGCGTCGACGGTCACGAGGTTCATGCGGAAGGCGATGTCGTTCGCGCCGAGCTTGATCCCTTGGCTGGCAGCCTCCAGGGGTCCGCGTCCGCACAGCTCCTGGGCCAAGTCGCACCCGAGAACCGACATGTTGGCCACGTCGCTCGACGTCGGGAAACCGGCGGGAAGGGTCAGCATGGTGCCGCTGCGGCCCAGGCGCGCGATGGCGTCCATGTTCGGCGTATCGGCGGCTTGAAGCGGGGTGCGCCCGCCGAGTTCGGACAAAGGTTCATCGGCCATACCGTCGCCGAGAAAGAGAATGGTTTTAAAGGGCTTCATAGTGGCAATGTAGTTTCGCAGAGGAGCCGGGTCGTGTCAACGCAAGAGAGCGCCTACTTCCCGCTCCCGTCGCCGCGCGAGGCGCACCTTGCCGGACGCCTCGTGCTCCAGCGCCGTAGCAGCCTCTGCAACCACAGGAAAACCATACGCGCTTTCGAGCTTCTGTTCGGCTCGCCGCAACACGCCGCTTACGGCCTGCGGCGCGAGGCAAAGCCGCACGCGGAGATCCCCAGCCACCGACTGGTCGATCTGAAAGGCGCGAACATCAGGCACCTCCGAGATGACCGCATCCGCGTCGGCCACTGTCATCCGTCGACCGTCCCGCGTGACCGTCACATCATAGGCGCGCCCCACAAGCCGCTCCAGCGTCAGCCCTTCGCGCCGCCCGCAGGGGCACTGCCGCCCCGGCACCACTTCGGCGAGATCGCCGACATCGAACCGCACGAAGCGCTGGACGGGATGCTTGAACGGCGTGACGAGCAGGCGTCCGAGCACAGCCCCGGACGCGCGGGTCTCGACTGGCACGAAGTCCACGTGGCACGAATCGATGTTCCTGTCTCTTATACACATCTCCGAGCCCACGAGACAGGCAGAAATC
>CAYSXF010000287.1:0-5969 GCA_964434815.1 uncultured Lentisphaeraceae bacterium | reverse complement strand
CAGATGTGTATAAGAGACAGCGGCAGCACATCCACGGTCGAGACCAGATGCGTGCGGTCGATCCTCCCCGCAGGCGTGACGCCTTTCCAGCTCACGATCAGCGGCACGGCCGCCTCTTCCTCGTAGAACATCATCTTGCCCGTCCGGTGATGCGCCCCCTGCCCTTCGCCGTGATCGCTGGTGAAGACGACCAGCGTGTTGTCCTCCTGGCCGGTCTGGCGGAGCGCTTCCATGACCCCGCCGACCTGCCGGTCCACGTCCTCCAATAGACGGTAATACGCGTACCGGTAGGACCGCCATTCACTCTCGGTCCATTCCTCATGCTTCAGCTTGCGGGTCACAAGATCTGGCTCGCCCTGCGGCCGGGCGAAGTTGGCCGGCAACGGCGGCAAGGATGCTCCTGCGGCGGGATAGTACCGCTGCCGTAATTCGTCCTGCAGCTTCTCCTTCTTATCGTCGCCGGCCAGTTGGCAAATGTCGTGCGGATTGATGAACGAGGCGACGAGGAAAAAAGGCTTGTCGTGCTTGCGCCGGAGGAAAGCCACGGCCCCGGCCAGGGTTGCTTCGTCAACGTCATGAGCCAGTTTGTTTTTTCGTTCGATCTTATTGAGCAACTCGAATCCGGCGATCCCGTCATTCGGGTAACTTACTGGCAGATGCCATTTCCCGACGTAAGCCGTATCATAGCCCGCCGCGCGGAACAACTGCCCCGACAGCGGGACATCCGGAGCGATCGTCAGTGCGTTGTGATTGACACCCGTCTCGTGCGGCATACGGCTGGTGTGCAGAGTCGCACGCGAGGGACTGCACAAAGGATAGGAGCAATAGGAGTTCGAGAAACAAACCCCGTTTGCCGCAAGCGCGTCGATGTTGGGCGTCTTGACCCAACCGTTGCCCATCGCGCTCATCGCGGTGACACACTGCTGGTCGGTGGTAATGATCAGCACGTTGGGGCGCTTGCTCACTTCTGCTGTGCCGCCGCGCACGCCCAGTGTCCAAGCGCACAGACCGGCTGTTCCGGCTTTCAAGAAATCGCGTCGCGAAGCTTTGTTCGTCATGGGCAACCACTCCTCACGCCGCATTCAATCGACTGCATGAAAGTTCAGTCAGATCCACTTCATAAAGCTAAGCAGACACGGCATATTTAACAATAACGGGAAAGCTACTTGTTTATTGCTTGCCCGCCTCGCAGTCCCCGGCCTCACCGTCGGCCATCAGACGGTGCCGCAGACGATCACCACGGGGAACTGGCAGCTCGTGCCGTTCAGGATATGGTGTCCCGCGGTCTCCGAGCGCGGCGGACGCCTCGGGGAGCCGGCCCTGCCCCTACCGCATCGGCTCCTGCTTAACCGTTCCGGGCGCGCTCTGGAGTTTCTCCTTCACGCTGCTATACGGCGCAAGCCGAAGCTCCTTCCGAAGATTCTTCAGCGGAAGGAAGCCAGGGGCGCCGGCGAAGGTGCATACGATTTCCGTGCCAGTCGGATTGTGCGCCTCCAGCAGGAAGTCCGTGCCGTCAGTCACCAGACTCACGCGCACGGCATCGCTGTCCCAGCTCAGCCATTCGCCCACATAGAGGCGCGTGGCCCGCAGTTGCGTTTCGACGCTGGTGGTTACAGTCCCCTCAAAGAACGGCAGCGGGCGCACCCGTTTGGTATCAAGGTCGTACTCGCCGAGCGCGGCGTTCTTGCGCACCCCGGACACCCGCACCGGCAGCGGTTCGGGCAGGTCGTATTTGCCGAGTTCAAGCGCCGCGCCGCCGTCCTTCTGTTCGAGATCCAGCACGTAGTTGATCTCGCGCAGCGCCCCCTGCACGACCTTGTACGCATAGGCCGGCGCGCAGGCGACCCCGTAATCCGTCAGGAAGCGCTCCAGCCACTCGTTACTGCCCTGCTGCGCCTCGAAGGCACGCGAGACGCGCAGCATGCGGACGCTGAGGGTTTCGCCGGCGCGGTATTGCTTGAGGTACTTGTTTTGTAAGACAAACTCGTGCCCGCGCGCCTGCGAGTCGCACCCGACCTTGTCGTCCAAGGCGACAAACCCCATCGTCCCGGCAAGGGCCTTGGCCTGATACAGATAGCCGCCCGGCGCGAAATCGGTGTGCCGCGAAAACTTTTCGCCTGCCTCGAAATTCCAAGCCACAGCCGTCCGGTTCGTGCCGGGCTTGATCACGAGGAAGTTGAACTCGCCCGGAGCGTCCGGACCGTGGTAGCGTCCGAGGAAAAGGCGCTTCAACTGGACGTCCTGTTTGAACGTCACGCTGATTTCGTTGACCTCCATGACGACCGGCGCCATGTAGCGCGTGCGGATCAGCCAGTTGCGCGAGACCGTTGTGGCAAGGCGGGTGTCGTGTGCGATCCGCGGGGTTCCGCTGAAATCGAAGCGCTGGCCCTCCGCGTACTCCTGATCGCCGACATAGTCGAACACGGCGAGATCGTGACCCGCAAGTCGCTGCTCGAAACGCATGGCTTCCGCGGCCGGCTCGCGGCCGAGATCCGTTTCCAGCAACGGGTTGAGCTTGAAGGCTGGCGGATAGATGCCGCTGCCCTCGAGTCCCTGGAACTTCAGGCCGGCGATATGGTCGGTGACAAACTCGCCGCCGCCGTCAGGAGAGCCTTTGTGATAAGAGATGCAGGCGGGAGAGCCGTGCGTCATGAGGTGCTTGCGCTCCTGATCCCAGCTCGTCGTATGGTGCATGCCCATGAGGCGGTCACCCATGTGCCACGAGCGGTTGCCACCCTGATAGGTGTAGACCGGCGGCGCGATCGCCGTGCGCCCGTTCACGTCGGTGACGATGAGCCCCAGCACGCGCTGTTTGCTGGCCTGCTCATCGATGGTGGCCGTGAACTCTGTTTGCCCTGCGGGCTTCCACAGACGGTAATCCGAGCCGTCCGCCGCGTCGATGATGCGCACCTCCGCGAGGCCGGCTTCGCTCGTGGCCTTAAGCAAGACTCGGAAGCGGCTGGAATTCGGGCGGAAAGGCTCGCCGGCCCCATCCTCCTTGGTCCACACCGGCACGCGGGGGCCGCTGGTGAGATAGGAGGGCATGACCTGCCCGCCTGCGCCGGTGCGGGCGAACTGACGGATCGCGCCGAGGTCTGCGGTCCGAAGCACGCTCATGTGCGCCGTTCGCGCGGCGGCGGACACAAGGCCCGGGCTTTTCAGGCGCACGAGCGACAGCGGCAGGAGCGTGGTCTGGTTCGCCTCGCAGGAGCGCAGCCAGCGCATGACCCCGTCATCGGTCAGTTGATTGTTTTCGTAAGTGAGCGGCGCGCAGGCCATGATGACATGTTCCCACCACGGGTTGTACGGCATCTTGCCGACTCCCGCCGCGACCTGGCCTATCGTCCAAGCGTAGTCGACGGCAATACCCACCGGCTCAATGATCCGGCCCTGCGCGTCAAAGTGTTTGCGGTGTGGCAGCGTCGGCGCGTCCGGGAAAAACCGGAAGACGCCGTTCACATCCTCGCACCCCACGCCGGGAACGATCGCGAAGTTCGTGCTGCTGTTGCGCATGCACTCGGCCACCAGAGACGCGTACGTTTCAGGCGTGTGCAACCCAGGATCGTCTGTGAACACAATGAAGTCCAGGCCTGCCGTGCGGGCCGCTTCAGCCCACTCGGCCACGGTCCCGCTGCCGCCGCCCCATTTGCTCTGCGCTCCGAATATGCCGCGGACTTCCGGCCCCGCTTTGATCCTGCTCCAGTCGGCGTCCTTCCAGACCACCGGCGAAAGGTCGACCGGTTTCTCCGCCTCCGCTTTCGCCGGAGGCTCGTAGCCGCCAAAGCCGCCTGCGGTCTGCGCAGGCTCCGCCAGCCAGCGCCAGGCGTTGACGAGCAGGCGCTGACCGTCGCTCGGGTAGATCCCGTCACCGTTGAAGAGAAACGCGTCCTTCATCGCCGGGTGCCCGTAGTTGCCCCACGTCCACGTCGTGTAGATCGGCTGGACCAGCATGCGGCCTTTTCCGTCACCCGGCGCGTTCCGCACCGCCATCACCTGCGGGCTGGAGGAGTACGTGCCCACTTTGTCCGTGTACCCAAATTCGCGCGTTCCGCTGTCGGCTGAATGTCCGTTGAGGGTCGTGCGCGTACTCTCCATGCCCCGCACCAGCACGGTCCACGGCTCGCCGAACCGCATGGGGATCGTACCGGGCCACCCCCACTCGCCCGTCCGTCCAAAGAACAGGCCGCGCACACCCTCGGTGACCGGGTGCCGGACAATATCCGTAGTCCAGATATACCGCAGCCGGTCGCGGAAAGAAGACATAATAGAGACGGAGACGTCCTTGGCCGGATCGAGCAGCGCCTCGTCAAGCGCCACCGCATCGATCCGCTTGCCAATGCTCTCGGTCCAGGCGTTGGCGCCGCGGCCCGCTCCGAGCGGCGTCCAGACCACTCCGCCGCCCTGGCGGTTGAATTCGAGCAGGTTGGCGACGATGCCGGGCTTGATGGCGTTCCGCACGACCTGCGGATCCCAGGGTCTCTCCAGAGGGCCGCTGGCCACGACCACGTGAAACTGCTTCAGGAACTCCACCGGGTAGTGGGCCGGATCAGCGCCGGTGGGATCATCCCTCATCGGCCCATAGATATTGATGTTTTCTTTTTTGCACCGTTCGACATAGTCGGGCTTTGCCCAGATGTAATAGCCCAGCAGCAGGACGTTGACGGGCGGACGATTGGTCGCAGGCCCCGCAGCGGGATCGGCAGATGCCGCACCCGCGTGAGGAACCGCCGCGAAGCAAAGCCACGCGGCGACCAGAGAACGAACCGCCACTCTTCGACCGAACAAAACGCTACTCATTTCGAGCATGCTGACTCCTGGTTTCTGACTCCGGACTCCTTCACTTCAAAAATACGGGCTTCGAGCCAGCGCCAGGCGCGGCGGTCGAACTCGGCGGACCAGTCGTGGCCGAGCCCGTCGAGCGCGACGATGGTCTTGTCCGCGCTGCCGAGCCTGTTGAAAACGGCCCAGACGCTGTAGGGCGGCGAGACGGGGTCGATCAGGCCGGCATTGAACAGAACCGGGCATCGGATGTCCGGCGCGTAGTTCATCGGATCGTAGTAGGCGAGGCAGCGGCTCTCCGCATCGTCAATCACCGGCGGTGCGCCTGCCACGCCCATGCCGTCATTGGGTGCGCCCGCCTCAGAGCGCACGTTGCTGCGGGTGACCCAGCGCAGATGCGGCTGGTTCGCAAAATGGGCGATGCACGGAACTGCGGCTCTTATTCGCGCGTCCAGACCCGCGACGACGACCGACAGTCGCCCGCCCTGGCTGCCGCCGACCACGACGATACGCGAGGCGTCTACATCCGGTCACGAAGCCAGGTAGTTCACAGCCTGGATACAGCGCAGATGAACGTTAAAATAGTAATAAGCCGACGGCTGCCCGTATTTAATATCGCTGTAGTAGCCTGGAAGTTTGGGATACTCCTTCAGATCCACATCCTGCCCGTGGATCTGGATGTCGAGCGCCACATAGCCATGCCGCGCATGTTCCAGCGGCCGCGGGCGGGCCGCGAAGCCCGCGCCCGGCAGCACCAGCATCGCGGGAAACTTACCCGGCCCCGCGGGCTTGGACAGCCAGCCGTACACGCGGCCGCTGTCAGGCCCCGCAAAATTGACTTTGAACGACTCGACCCGCTCCGCACGGTGGCAGAGAGGGTCATAGTCCGGCGGCAGGCAGGCGTTCGTGACGTTATAGCCGTCGATCTCTTTCGGCCCGAAGAGCAGAGGCGGCCCTTCCTGAGCGTCGAGCGGAATCGCTGCCAGCTTCGCCTTCGCATCATCCCAGAATTTCTTAAAGCCTTCAGGACGGGTCTCCGCCACGGCCATGGCGTCGGCTTTCCACCCGAACGTGCACACGCCTCGGACAGGACGCTTGGCGAGCGCGTCTTTCGCGTCGTTCGAGCAGCCGGTATCCAGCTTCGCCTTCGCATCATCCCAGAATTTCTTAAAGCCTTCAGGACGGGTCTC
>CAYSXF010000286.1:5258-5969 GCA_964434815.1 uncultured Lentisphaeraceae bacterium | reverse complement strand
GCGTCAAAAGAAAACGGCACCGAATTTCGGTGTCGTTTTCATTTGACGCAACGGGGCACGCGGGGGCATCGGAAAAACCGGCCCTGATTTGCGGCAGTACGTGCGGCAGGAAAAATCAGGTCACTTTGTGCGTGAAGTGAAGCGGCGGGCGTGTTATTCTAAATACCCTTTTTTGTCGCGAAAGAACGTGAAAGGTTTTCAGGATGAAAGTGGACACACAGAATGTCGGGCCCTGCAAGATCAAGGTGATTGTGAAGGCAGAGGCGGATGAGACCCGGCCCGATTACGAAGCCGTGATGAAATCCTTCCTGCAGAACGAGCGTGTTTCAGGGTTCCGTCAAGGCAAGGTTCCGCGCGAGATCATCAAACAGAATTTCCACAAGGAGATCACCGAAGAGGTACACGGCCGGCTGTTCCGCTCGCTTTACCGAAAAGCGCTCGAACAGGAGAAGATCAAGATGGTGTCGCTGCAGGATGTCGGCGATATGCTGTTCTCGCCTGAAACGGGTATCACATTCGCGATGACGCTCGACGTCCAGCCTGAATTTGATCTGCCCAAATACAAGAAGATCCCTGTCACCTTCGAGGATCCCGCAGTGACCGAGGATCAGGTGTCCGCGCACATCGACCGGTTGCGCAAAGCGTTCGCGAAGTTCGAGGAGGCGCCGGCGGATCACGCCGTAGAGGCTGGCGATCTGGTGAGCATCGACT
>CAYSXF010000286.1:0-5248 GCA_964434815.1 uncultured Lentisphaeraceae bacterium | reverse complement strand
AAGGTGCGGATTTCTGGATTCAGGTGGAGGAGGACCGCTTCCTGCCTGAAATCGTCCACGCGATCAAGGGAATGAAGGCGGGGGCGTCCACCGAGGTCAAGTTCAAGTTCGACAAAGAGCAGCCGATCGAGGCGTTGCGCGGCAAAAAGGCCGTCTACCAGGTGGCGGTCAAGACGGTCCGCATGCGCGTGTTGCCGTCGGACGAGGAACTTCTCAAGCAGGTGAAGACGGACTCAATGGAGAAACTTCTCGAGCAGACCCGCGTCAATTTGGCGGAGTCGGCGCAACAGGCCGAGAAGCAGCGCCGCGAGCAGACGGTGATCGAGTTCCTGCTGAAGAAGACGGAGTTCGACCTGCCGGAGTCGCAGGTGTCCGATGAGATCAGCGCCACGCTGGACCGGATGATGAATGAGGCCCACTATCGCGGTTTGACCCGCGAGGATCTTGAAAAGAACCGCGAAGCCATCATCGAGAACGCCACGGCGAGCGCGAAACGCCAGTTGCGGGTGCGCTACGTGCTGGCGCGTATCGCCGAACTGGAGCAGATCACCCTGACGGATGCCGAGGTGAATCAGAAGATCGCCGATCTGTCGGTGGAGTTCCGGATGAAGCCCGAGCAGCTTCGGGCGCAGATCGAGAAGAACGAGCGGATGGACACGTTGCGGTCGCAGATCCGCGACGAGAAAACGTTGCAGTTCCTCTTGGCTGAGGCAAAGCGGTAATTTCCCGTAAGGGCAGACCTGCGTGTCAGCCCTGAACTTTTGAAAAGGATAGACATGCACTCAAGTCAGGGAAACATGCTGGTTCCGATTGTCGTGGAGCAGACGGGACGCGGTGAGCGGTCTTACGATATCTACTCGCGGCTGCTGCAGGATCGCATCGTGTTCATTGGTACGGGCATCAACGACGAGATCAGCAACCTGATCATCGCTCAGTTGCTTTTTCTGCAGTCGCAGGACGCCACCAAGGACATCTCCATCTACGTCAACTCGCCCGGCGGCTCGGTGACGGCGGGGCTCGCTATCTACGACACCATCCAGTATCTCACCTGCGACGTGGCCACCTATTGCGTGGGCCAGGCGGCGAGTATGGGCGCGGTGTTGCTGGCTGCGGGCCGCAAAGGCAAGCGCTATTCGCTTCCCAACGCCCGCATCATGATCCACCAGCCGTGGGGTGGCGCGGAAGGCAAAGCTTCGGACATCAGTATCGCCGCGAAAGAGATTCTGCGGCTCAAGGACCGGCTCAACGAGATTCTCGCTTTCCACACTGGCAAATCGGTTGAGAATCTGTCGAATGACACGGAGCGCGATTACTTCATGTCCGCCGCGGAGGCCAAGGCCTACGGACTGGTGGACGAGGTTCTCGTCAAACGCGTCGTGGAGAAGTAACAACATGGCGCGGCGTCCCACCCCTCCCTCTCAAGACATGACCTGCTCCTTCTGCGGCAAGGATGAGCGTTCCGGTGCTGTCATTATTCCCGGGCCTGGCGCGAACATCTGCGCCGACTGCGTGGAGATCTGCACGCGCATTGTGGCCGATAACGCGCCGGGAAAAAAGAGCACGCCGGATGTGCTGCCGGCGCTGAAGGTGCCGCCGCCCGCGGAGATCAAGAAGTTCCTCGACCAGTACATCATCGGCCAGGACCGCACGAAGAAGATGCTGTCGGTCGCCGTGCATAACCACTACAAGCGGCTGAATCAGCCGGTGGGCGCGGAGGGCGACGAGTTCCGCGATGTCGAGATCGAAAAAAGCAACATCCTGCTGATCGGCCCGACCGGTTGCGGCAAAACCCTTTTCGCGCGGACGCTCGCGCGGATGCTGGATGTGCCGTTCGCGATCGCCGACGCGACCACGATCACCGAGGCCGGTTATGTCGGCGAGGACGTCGAGAACATCCTGCTTTATCTCCTTCAGGCTGCGGACATGGACGTGCGCAAGGCTGAGCGAGGCATCATCTACATCGACGAGATCGACAAGATCGCGCGCAAGACCGAGAACGTTTCGATCACGCGCGACGTGTCGGGCGAAGGCGTGCAGCAGGCGCTGTTGAAAATTCTCGAAGGAACGGTTTCGCGCGTGCCGCCGCAGGGCGGGCGCAAGCATCCGCAGCAGGAATACATCCAGATCGACACGCGCAACATCCTCTTCATCTGCGGCGGCGCGTTCGTGGGGCTGGACTCGATTGTGCGGCAACGCCAGGGCCGCCAGACCATCGGCTACTCCGAACTGACGAGCGCCAAGCGCAAGCAGGCAGAGAAGACCGACAAGCACACGGCGCTGGCTGTCGAGCCTGAAGACCTGATCCGGTTCGGGCTGATCCCCGAGTTCGCCGGCCGGCTGCCGGTGTTGGCGTCGATGAGCGAGATGACCGAGGACGACCTCGTGCGCATCCTGACCGAGCCCAAGAACTGCCTGTCGCGGCAGTATCAGAAGCTTCTCGCCATGGAAGGCGTGAAGCTGACGTTCGACCCCGCGGCGCTTCGCGAAATGGCCAAGCTGGCGATGAAGCGCAAGGCGGGCGCGCGCGGGTTGCGGGCGGTGATGGAAGATCTCATGATGGAGATCATGTACGAGGCACCCGGCAACAAGAAGTTCAAGGACATCCAGATCACGCCGGAGATGGTTCTCACGCAGGCCGAGGGCGACGGTGCCGCAAAGCTGCTAGCTTAGCCCGCCTGTGCTGGCAGGTTAATAGGCTAAAAGCCTTTCGCAGTCACACCGCCGCAGCGACGATGCGGTTTTTCTCGTCGAGGCGCACGATCTTGGGGTGGTGCTGGGCGCGTTCAGCCTCGTCGAGCTGGCACCAGACCATGACGATCAGCCGGTCGCCGATCACGCCTTTATAGGCTGCCGCGCCGTTCAGGCAGGCCACGCCGCTGCCGCGCGGACCTTTGATCGCATAGGTCTCAAGACGCTTGCCGTTGTCGAGGTTGGCGATGAGCAACTTCTCATAGTTCAGGATGCCGACGGCGTCCATCAGATCCTCGTCAATGGTCAGGCTGCCCTCGTATTCCCTGTCGGCTTGCGTCACGCGCAGGTGGTGCAATTTGGCTTTTAGAAGCGTGCAGAGCATGATGTCCCTTCGAAAAAGTGGCGAAAGAATAAGCCCAACCCAGAAAATATGCAAGTCTTCTTAGTCGGCAGTTGCAAAGCACCCCGCTTCTGCTTATCCTATCACGTATGGCGGACGAGGGGCCGCAAAAGGAGTTCTTATGGCATTGAATGTGGTGAGCGAGATCGACGGCCGGGTGGCGGTGCGTCATGTGCTGATGAGCGTTTCGGATAAGACCGGGCTTGAGACCTTTGTGCCCGGCCTGGTGGCGGCGTGCCCCGGCGTGAAGATCTATTCGACGGGCGGCACGTTCACGGCGGTGCAGCAGATTTTGGGTCCGGCTCTGGCGCAGAAACATCTGGTCTCGGTTTCGGATTACACGGGCCAGCCGGAAATGCAGGGCGGGCTGGTCAAGACGCTGGATTTTAAGATCTACCTGGGCTTGCTCAGCGAGACCTACAACGCGGCGCATCAGAAGGATCTCGCGCGCACGCAGGCGGTGGCGATCGACGTCGTGGTTGTGAACCTCTACCCGTTCAAGCAGACGGTGGCCCGCGCCGGCGTGACGCCCGAGGAGGCCCGCACCAACATCGATATCGGCGGGCCCTGCATGGTGCGCGCCTCGGCCAAAAACTTTCTGCGTGTGGCATCGGTCACGGATCCCGCCGATTACGGTGCGGTGGTTGCGGAGCTGGCCTCGCAGGGCGGAACGCTCGGGCTTGGCACGCGCTTGCGCCTCATGAAGAAAGCGTTCGCGCACACGGCGCAGTATGACACCGCCATCGCCGATTATTTTGCCGGAGTCGCAGAGAACAAGGTCTGCGGATCGTACACGGTGCACGGATAACCATGATTGATCTGCATCTCCACTCCACGAACTCTGACGGTACGGATACGCCGGAGGAACTGGTGATCCGCGGGCGGCAGATCGGCCTGACGGCCATGGCCCTGACGGATCACGACACCATGGGCGGGGTTCGAGAGTTTCTCGCGGCCTGCCGGACGCATAGGATGACCGGAATCGCGGGCGTCGAGATCAGCGCGGATGTCGAAGAGGGCACCGGTACGCTGCATATTCTCGGCTATGGCTTGGATCCAGAACATCCGCTGGTGAAAGAGAGTCTCGGCCGCGTGCTGGACGGACGCGCGTGGCGGAACGGTCAGATCCTTTCTAAGCTGAATAAGTTGGGACTTGAGGTGGGGTGGGATGAAGTGCAGGCGTGTGCGGGCGAAGACGTCGTCGGACGGCCACACATGGCGCAGGCGCTGATCAACCGGGGCTACGTGTCGTCGGTGCCGGAGGCGTTCGACCTTTATCTGGCCAAGGGCCGTCCGGCCTACGTGGACCGCTACCGTCTCTATCCCGAGGAGGGCATCCGCATGATCCGCGAGGCCGGGGGCGTCGCGGTGATTGCGCATCCCTTCACATGGGCGTCGGACGAGCCCGCGCTGGAGGCCGGCCTGGCCGCTCTGAAAGCGATGGGCCTCGCGGGTGTCGAGGCGGCGTATTCGGAGTATGGCCCCGGGCAGACGGTGGCCTTGTTGCGCATGGCCAAAAAGCACGGGCTTCTGACCACGGGAGGATCGGACTATCACGGTTTGGCCAAGCCCGACCTCGCGCTGGGCAAGGGCTTTGGCTCGCTGTGCGTGCCGGATGAGTATTTGCCGCCGCTGCTCCAAGCGCTCGGCGAGGGCAATCCGTGGGTGTACCGCTGCCACTAGTGCTGCCACGGGGAGCCGCTCCTACGGGAATTATTTATGAACTGGACTGAAACACTTGCCGAATTGATCCGCCGGACGACCAGCGACCTGCCCGCCGATGTGGAGGCTGCGCTGCAAACAGCGGCTGCCGCCGAACCGGCGCAGTCGCAGGCGGCCGTGATGTTGCAGGCGCTCGTGGCGAATACGGCCCTGGCGCGGCAGCAGTCGACGCCGCTGTGCCAGGACACGGGCACGCTCACGTTCTTCTGGCGGGTGCCGCGCGCCGCGGACACGCACGCGCTGGAGGCGTCCGCGCGCGAGGCTGTGGCGCTGGCCACGCAGAAGGGCTGGCTGCGCCGCAACACGATTGAGACGCTCTCAGGGCGGTCGGCCGACGCCAACGTGGCCGAAGGATGTCCGGCCTGCCACTTTGAGCAGGTGGCTCACGGGGACGTTCGCCCTCCAGCCCAGACAAGGCCTTTTGGCGCGTTGGAG
>CAYSXF010000285.1:0-5977 GCA_964434815.1 uncultured Lentisphaeraceae bacterium | reverse complement strand
GGATGCCGGATGGCCGCAACGGTCGGCGGCACCAGCCAGACCAACGGCCCCAGCAGCATGCCGAGAAGCGGGATGAGCAGCGCCTTCCGGGTGTGACGCTCGCCGCGCGTCATGAGGTACTTGCTGGCGGCGTCCATGCTGTTCGACTCGAAAAGCTTGGTGACCGTCAGCGCCACGGCCCACGAGACGATCAGGCCGGGCCGGGCCAGAGCGCTCCAGTCGTGATGCGCAGCCGGCGCGTGCCGCCACATGCCAGCCCAGCCGCCGACCTCCGGCAAGCGAAGCGCCAGCACGGCGACGGCGACCGTGACGGTCACCACCAACAGCATCTGGACAAAGTCGCTGGCGGCCACACCCAGGGAGCCTCCGAAGAGGGCGAGTAAAGTTGTGGCCACCCCCATGCCGACAATCACCACAGGCAGGGGGACGCCGAAGACCGCCGACATGAAGACGCCGACCGCATTCAGCGCGACACCGCCAAACAACAGCATGAAAGGCAGCCGCATCCAGGCGAAGAACTGCTGCGCGCCGACGCCGTAGCGCAGCCGGACCGCCTCCAGCGGCGTCACCACCCGCATGCGCCGGAAACGGACACCGGTGACAGCCAACAGCACGACCAAGGGAAGGATCGCCGAGTAGTAAAGGCCGAAAACATACGGGCCAGCCAAATACATTTTGCCAGCCGCGCCCGTGAACGTCCACGCGCTGAAACTGACCATCCAGGCAGAGGATCCCGCCACCCACCAGGGCAGTGAGCCGCCGCTGCGGAAATAGTCGGACGTGTCCTTGCTCCCACGCGTGAAAACGAATCCCACGCCGACGACAAACAGAAAGTAGAAGGCGATGTTGAGCGCGTCGTAGAATCCGATCATGGCCAGATCTCCGAGAGCCAAATCAGGCTATGCCGCAGAACGCCCACCGTCCAACTCCGAACGCTGAAGTCAAGGTTTCCGGAAGGTCTCCTCCTCCCAGCGTTCAGTGTTCTTGTTCAGAGTTGACCTCTTCCCCCTCCAGCACGGCGGGCATGATGAACGTCTCCGCACGGCCGGAGTCCTCGCGGTTTGCAATCCGCCACAGCAACTGCTCAACCGCGCGCCGCCCGACCGCCTCCGACTGAATGTCGATCGTCGCCGGACGGGGATGCATCCGCGTGATGAACTGCGGATCAGCGTTGCACCCCAGCAACAGGACCTCTCCGTGGGGCTCCACGCCGCGCCTGCGCAAAGCATGGAATGCCGCCAGCAAATCGTGGTCCGCAGGCACAAACAACCCCTCCGGCAGCGGGCCCTCAGCCAGCATCTCCGCGACCAGGCCCTCCACACACGCGGCGTCCGGCATCGATTCCGATGTCTCCGCCTGGAAGACACTGACCGACCCGCCGCCCGCCTTTACCGCCGGAACGAACCGCTCCCGCCGCTGAGCGTAGGCCGTGTGGGTTGCGCGGGGCGTCAGAAACGCCAGCCGCCGCAGCCCGCGCTTCAGGAAGTAGTCGGCAGCTAAGTCGCCCACCCGCGCGTTGTCGTAGAACACGTGGTCGAACTCGCCGAGAGGGTCGGCGTGACGCCGGAAACACCAGACCGCAGGCAGTTGCATCAGCGCCCGCTTCAGGTTCGGCGACAGCGGAGGCGTGCCGCCCATGATCAGCACGCCGTCCACGCGGTTGCGGTGCAGCACGCTCGGCACCTTGCCGTCGTGCACGTGCGCGAGAACCAGCGCCAGCCCTTGCTGCGCGAGCGCACGCTGGATTCCGCCCAAGAGCGAAGGGAAGGCAGGCATGCGGAGCATCTCTTCCGGCGAGACCGCATCCAGCGAAACAAAAGCGATATTCCCTGTCCTGATGCCCCGCAGACCCTTCGGCCTCGGACCCGGCCGCACCGCGCGGGTCGCATACCCTAACTCGCTTACGCTGGCCCTGATCCGCACAGCCGCATCTTCGGAGACATAACCTGAGCCCGACAGAAAACGCGACACCGTCGGCACCGAAACCCCAGCCCGCTCTGCAATCTGTTTAAGCGATCCCATCTATGCTCTCCCACGCTACCAGTCCGACCAGTAGCAATTCGATGCAGACATGATACCATCTCGGGGCGTGTTTAGCAATCTCTATTATCACTTATTTATCATTCTATAAAATACGTATAGAACGAATGTTATGCCATGTTTTTCACATATTGAATAACTTGCTAATTCCTGATTCCGCATTTCACCGGGTAAAGCCCCATTTTCTCCACAGGCACCGGCTGGAACCCCGGGATGAGCCCAAAGGCCGCCGAGCCGGGTTTGAGGCGGAAATCGCCAGCCGCACGGTTCACGAACCCCGGATCGTCTGCCACGGCCACGTCCGTCTCGTTCGTCGCCCAGCGCCCGCTCTTGACCTCGCCGCAGCCCACGAAGAGATTGCGCACCGCGATGTTGTCGCGCGCCGCGCCGGCTTGCGGATCCATGAACCCGGCCAATTCCGGATAGCGCTCGGTATAAGGAGGTTTGGTGATGTCCACCTCTTTCAGCAGCCGCTCCTGCCACAGCGGCGCGTCGATGAAATCTCTCCAGCGCTTGTCGCTCCACGGAGCGGAGCCGAGCGCCCGCTTGCACTCGACGAAGATGTTGTTCTCCGCCAGATTGCCGTGCCCGCCGTGCGAGAAGACCGTGCCGAACGAGCCCTTGCCCGGATCGCCGCAGCGGTAGAAGACGTTGCCGTACACCGTGTCGCCGCCGTCGCCGTCGTCGAAGTACACCGCCGCGTTGCCGTGCCCGCGCGGACTGCCGATCTCGCTCCACAGGTTGTAGCGCAGCACATTGCCGCGGCACGACGGGTTGCGCCCCTTGTAGAACGCCGCCGCGTCGTCGGCGGACATGCACACGTTGCTCACCACGTTGTATTCGAAGAGGTGGTCGTTGCCCGACACGCTCACCGCCTGGTGCGGCGCGCCGTGGATGAGGTTGTGGCGCGCCACGTTGCCCACACCGGAGAAATGAAGCGCACTGGCATAGGTGAGCTGGTGCATCGAGAAGTTCCAGATGTGCGTGTTCTCCACCACATGCCCCGCCGGCGTCAGCGTCTTGCGGTCGCCGCCGCCAAGTTGGATGCCGCCCGTGCCCGTGTCGTGGATATCGCACGCGAAAATGCGGTTGCCTGACCCGCCCTCCATGTGGATTGCCGTCCTGCGGATGTTCCGGATGAGGCAGCCCTCGATGCTCACGCGCTGGCAGTCGCGCACGTGCAGCGCATCGCCCTGCGCCTCTTCAAACGTGAGGCCCCGCAGCGTCACGTTGCTCGCTTTCTGCAGCACCACGAGCGGCTCATCGCGCTCCGCCACCGTCACACGCGCGCCTTCGAGCTTCGCGGGCGGCCAGAAGTAGAGCCGGTTGGTCTCGCGGTCGATGAAGTACTCGCCCGGACTGTCGAGTTCCTCGAACACGTTGACCGCGCGCCAGCGGCGCGGCGACGGGTTGCCCTGCCGCACGCCGTACATGTGCCCGACCTTCAGCGCGATCTCATGTTTCACGGGATCGATGGAGGCCACGCGGATCGCGTCGTCGTACCAGTCGAAACACCAGAAGCCGTGCAGCCAAAGGCCTGCCTCGGGCTTCCAGCGCGACGGCCGGTCGCCCTCGTACGTGAACACGCCGCCCTTGTTTTCCTTGGAGCGCGGCTTATTCGGATCGGCGGAATCGGAGACCGAGCCGTCGTTCCGCATACTTCCCTTATCGACGATGGTCTTGATCGTGGCCCAGCCCTCGTTCGGCCAGCACGCCAGCGTCATGCGCTTTCCGTTGAAGAACAGCTCCGGCACCGCGAACGGCAGGCGGAAGCTGTCCGGCGGCTGGGACGGTTTCGGCATTCCCAGCGCGTTCAGGTCCGCGCACAGCACCTGCGCCTGAGCGGCAGCGTCCAGACGCGACCTCATCGCCGCGTCGCCGATCGGTTCGAACGCTGACGCCGGAACCGTCCGCGCCCCGGTCACCGACGCTTCAGCACCCGGATCGGCCGCATACACCACCGGCGCAATCGCAAGCCCCGAGTCCTCCGCCGAGAAGACGAGCTTCGCGTCCAGCGCGTAGCGGCCCGCGTGCAGCACCACCTCCGCGCCGCCAGTCAACGGTCCAGCAGCCTTGGCCTCTCGCACCGCGTCGCGCGCCCGTGCGACCGTCGCGAACGGCCGCGCCGCCGAACCCGGCCCCGCGTCGTCGCCGTCCGGCCGCACATGGAAGGTCGCCTTCTCCGCGCCCACTGCGGCTCGCCGGATCGCCTCGGCCCAGAACTGCCCCAGCACCTTCGAGCCCTGCTCGTTCGGATGCAGGAAAAAGACGCCCTGCTGGCCGTTCTCGTGCCGCATATCCGTCTCGTGGTGGCGCTCGAAATAATCCCAGCCCTGTTTGCTGCCTTCGAAGACCTGGCCCGGATGCGCCGCTTCGTACGCCGACGCCAGCGCGGCGATCTCCGGCCAGTACGAACGCAGCCGCGCCTGCCCCTCGGCCAGATAGCACGACGAATTGTAGGTGTTGGTGCTGTACCACACCGGATATTGGAAAACCACTTTGGCTCGCGGGTACGCGGCCAGCAGCCGGTCGGTGATGGCCTTGAGGTTCGCCCGATAGGTGGCTGGAGCCATCGGCGCGCCGTTGGGCCCTTTGCACGCGCTGTCGTTGGTGCCGAGCATGATTGAGAAGACCAGCTCGCGGTCCGGCGACACAAAGGCGTCGGCCGCCCCTTTCACGCCCTGCGCGTCTTTGCCGTCCGCCGGGAGGAAGTCCAAGGTCGTATGGCCGCTGTGCCCCTGGTTCGACGTGCGCACTTCGCCCACGCCCGCGCACCCCTTCAAGTAGGCCTCCGCAGCCTCAACCGGCGTCTTCGGCTGCGTGATGCTGTCGCCGATGAACACGATGTCCAGACTGACCGGCTTACGCTCTGCAGCTCCTGCGTAAAAAACGATTCCTGCTAAACAGGCCGCCAACCGAAATCCCCACTTTTTCATGATACTCCCCCAAAACGTTTCTCGAACCTCATTCAATCGAAAATAGTTTTGCACATCGGTGTTCCAAACGCAACCCTCTGGCGCAAGGAGGCGCATCCCCGTTTCACTGACCACCCGCGCAGGATCGCGCCTGACACGCCGATAAGATGGGGATTCGCCCCATCCTGCTCTTCTTCTTTATCCTAATCTTTATCCCTCCGCCTGAGAGGATTGGGATTATGGGTGAGATTAGGATTACGACCGGAAAAGGCACTTATCTTAGCGTCATTCGGAACAGTTCCCCAAACTGACGCGGGCGCCTCGGGAGATGCGCCCCTACCGCAAAGGCCACCGAATGGTTCGCCTTGACTCGGCAAACGCACCTGCCAGAAATGCCCCGCGCGCGGTAGGGACGGTTCCCCGAACCGTCCGCCGGTCACAGTAGCTCCCGCCTATTGTGAGAAGTCCCTGCGCGCTTCTTCCCGTGCATCACCGATTGACAATTCACTCCGCCGCACATACAGTATTTAGCACTTTATGAAGACTATACCCTTTAAGCTACTCGCCTTCCTTGCTGTCTTTTTATCCCGTAGCATACCGGCTCTCGCTACAGCCCCGCTTTCACCTTCGCCCGATGGTCTGTGCGTCTGGCTGGACGCGTCGGATGCGGCGTCAGTCGAATGCGCAGACGGACCCGTCACGCGCTGGCGCGACAAGTCCGGCCACGGCCACGACGCCACGGCCTCGGGCAAGCCTGCTCGCGTCGAACAGGCGCTCAGCGGCAAAGCCGCCGTGCGCTTCTCCGGCAAGGACGCCTTCACGCTCGCGCCGGTTGCGACGCAGCCCGG
Organism: uncultured Lentisphaeraceae bacterium; assembly: GCA_964434815.1. GTDB lineage: Bacteria > Verrucomicrobiota > Kiritimatiellia > RFP12 > UBA1067 > CAYSXF01. Next base: position 174 of record CAYSXF010000285.1, on the reverse strand, counting down.
CCCGTTCACCGTTTTCGTCGTGTCGCAGCGGCTCGACGCTCAGGCGGGCGGCCCCAAGTGGCAGCGCCTCGTCTCGGTGCGGCTCGGCGCCGCTCCCGACAACAAAGCGCCCAACATCTGTCTCACGAGCGGCGAAGCCTCCCCAGCCTATGCGCCGAACGTGCGCGTGATCAC
>CAYSXF010000284.1:0-5993 GCA_964434815.1 uncultured Lentisphaeraceae bacterium | reverse complement strand
GTGATTAGCCCGCCCCTGGCGGCTAAAAGCTGACGCGCTCCAGGAAAGAGAGGCTTTCCGGGATCTGGGCCGCAGCCGTGGGCGACTCGTCTTCGATGAAGTAGTATTTCACCCCGACTTTGCGCGCCGCCTTGAGGGTGGCCTTGAGGTCGATCTGTCCGCTGCCGAGGGTGACGTCGTTTTTGACATCGGTGCCGCCGCTGAGGGAGCCGGTTTGCACGCCGGTCTTGAGGTCCTTCAGGTGCATCAGCTCCCAGCGGCTGCCATACTTTTTGAGCAGCTTGGCGGGGTTCTGGCCGGGGAAGTGGACCCACAGGACATCCATTTCAAAGGCGACCAGCTCCGGCTTGGTTTCCTGCACCAGGATGTCGAACAGCGTGCCGTCCTTGTACGGCTCAAACTCGTAGCCGTGGTTGTGGTAGTAGAACTTGATGCCGGCCTTGGCCAGGGCTTCGCCGGCCTTGTTGAAGACAGCCGCGGCGTCGTGGGCGTCCTGTTCGGTGAACTTGCCTTTGTGGGGAATCCAGGCGACCCCCGCGTATTGCAGGCCCAGCGCCTTGGCCTCACTCACCACGTCGGCCAGCTTATCGCGGTAGAGATCATAGCTGAAATGCCCGGCCACCGGCACCAGTCCGTGGGCGCTCAGCGCCGCCTTGAACGGCTCCGGCTGCTGGTTGTAGGTTCCGGCCAGTTCCACGTACTTGAAACCGTAATCCTGCACCTTTTGCAGCGTGCCAGGAACGTCTTTAGCGAACTCAGCCCGCAGGCTGTACATCTGCAAGCCGACGGGGCCGCGGAAGCTTGCCCCCAAGCCCACCTCCTTGGCTTTTTCCGCGCCGGCGGCGCCGAGGATGAGACTTGCGCTGGCAACAAGAGTCACATAGATTTGTTTCATGGAAGTCATTATAGGGGATTGTCAGAAAAAGGCAATCCGCTGTCGGGGGCGGCGCTTATAAAAATGCGCGATGGAACGGGGTTGCAAATCTGCCCCGAAACGGTGAAACTATGCCCTGTTGTTTCATGATGAAAGGTTTTCTGCAATGAATTCGGCATTTCTGGTGATTGTCGCTGCTCTCGTGCTTACGCTCGCATACCGCTTTTTCGGAGCCTTCATGGCCGCCAAGGTGTTGGCGCTGGATGCTTCGCGCAAGGTTCCTTCCGAGACGCTGCAGGACGGGCGAGATTATGTGCCGACGAACAAATGGGTGCTTCTGGGGCATCATTTCGCAGCGATCGCGGGAGCGGGGCCGCTGATCGGGCCGGTGCTGGCTGCGCAGTTCGGCTGGCTTCCCGGAACCCTGTGGATTCTGATCGGCGCGGTGCTGGCGGGCGCGGTGCACGATTCGGTGGTGCTGCTGGCCTCCGTGCGGCACGGGGGGCGCTCGATCGCGGAGATCGCCCGCGAGATCATCGGCGTGCGCATGGGCGTGGTCACGTCGGTCGCCGTCCTCGTGATCCTCATCATCGCCATGGCCGGGCTCGGCATTCCGGTGGTCAACGCGCTCAAGGAGTCGCCGTGGGGCACCTTTACTGTCGGCTTCACGATCCCGGTGGCCATTTTTATCGGCCTTTATCTGCGGTATTTGCGGCCTGGAAAGATCGTCGAGGCGTCCATCATCGGCACGGTGCTGGTGATCTTGGGCGTCGCAGCCGGACCTTATATTAAGGAAATGCCGTGGGCGCACTACATTTCCGTGAATGAAAGGGCCATGTCGCTCACGCTGGCGATCTACGGCTTCTCGGCGGCCGCGCTGCCTGTCTGGCTCCTGCTGATCCCGCGCGGCCTTCTGAGCACGTACATGAAGCTCGGCGTCATCTTCGCCTTGGCCATCGGAATCCTCATCGTGCATCCGGAGATCAAGATGCCGGCGCTGACGCAGTTCACGGGCGGCGGCGGGCCGGTGATTCCCGGCAAGCTCTTCCCGTTCCTCTTCGTCACCATCGCCTGCGGCGCGCTCTCCGGCTTCCACGCGCTGATCAGCTCCGGCACGACGCCGAAGCTCGTCAGCAACGAGCGCGACATCCTGCCGGTCGGCTACGGCGCGATGCTGCTGGAGGCGTTTGTCGCCATCATGGCGCTGGTGGCAGCGACGGTGCTGCCGATGCCCGACTACTTCGCGATCAACGCCCGTCCCGAGGCCTTTGCGACGCTGCACATGGTGCCGGAACAGCTCTCGGAGCTTTCGAAGCTCGCGGGCGAAGAGCTCGCCGGCCGGCCCGGCGGCGCGGTCACGCTGGCCGCGGGCATGACGTGGATCTTCCATAAGATCCCGCTGCTCGACCGGCTGATGGGCTTCTGGTATCACTTCTGCATCATGTTCGAGGCGCTGTTCATCCTCACCACGATTGACGCCGGCACGCGCGTCGGCCGGTATCTGATGCAGGACTTCGCCGGGCACATGTGGAAGCCGCTCGGCGACAGGTCGAGGTGGGCAAACACGATTCTCTTCTCGGCGCTGTTTTCCGCCGCCTGGGGCTGGCTGCTGTACACGGGCGACGTGAAGACGATCTGGCCGCTGTTCGGCGTGGCCAACCAGATGCTGGGCATCATCGCCTTCGGCGTGGGCACCGCGTTCCTCATACGCACGGGCAAGGCCCGCTATCTGTGGGTGACGCTGCTGCCGATGGCGTTCGTTCTGACGACCACGCTGACGGCGGCCGTGCTCAACATCACCGGGAATTTCTTGCCGAAGAAAGAGTATCTGCTCGTGGCTATCTCGGTTGTGCTGATCCTGCTGGTGGCCACCGTCACGGTCGAGAGCGTGGCGGCCTGGCTCCGCCTGTTGCGGAACCCGCGGACCCCGGAATCCGCCTCCGCGCCTGACCCGGTGCCGCCCGTAAGCGTTCCTGATTGAGTGAGAGCTGCACGCAGGCGAGTTGCAGTCCGAAATTGCAAACACCTCGGTAATGCGTGGGGTGTTTATTGCTTATCGTCATTTGTGGTTGAGGAGTGCGCCGACGTACCCGGCAGCGATCAAAACCCACAAACCGAGCACTGTCGCCAAACAGAAGGCCCAGCCTTGCACGCCACGCAGGGTGCCCGGTCCGCCTCGTTTCCGCCACAGCAATCGCACCGCCGTCAGCACGACCAGCCCCAGCATCAGCGTACTGTGCACGGTGACCGGATTTTGCCAGCGGAACGCGTTCGCCCAGCGGTCTTGAAGGCCGAGCCAGAAAGGATTGCCGGGGCCGACGTCGAGGCCGACGTCATGCACGCCCGCGCACGCGGCGACCAGCATGGTCCACAGGCTGGCATGCAAAAAGCCGTAGGACAAGCGGGCGTACCCCACGCTTCCGGATATCCGCCACCAACCGAGCAGCGCCGCCTCCGTCACCAGAAACGCCATGGGAAAATGCACCAGGAAAGGATGCCACTGCTGAGGCGGCATGGTCACGATCTCGGAAAACGGTTTCAGTAGGGCTTCTATCATTTGACTGTCTCCTCCAGATGCGGCAGCAGCATCTCCCATGATGCCAAGCCCGCCCGAAGCGGCTCTCTAACGAATCACAATTTATACCTTCGCCAATCCGTAGGAAATGGGGTAAAAACCTACCGGGTCGGAGATCTCACTTCGAGCCTGCGCGGACTATTCCCCATAATGAATTGTTTTACTTGCCGAATCAACGGCCATACCATGAGGCCCGTATATTGCAATTCCTGTAATGAGGTCCGGAATATGAAATACCTGACACTGTTGTTTCTCAGTTCCACACTCTCGGGCCTGGCAGCCCAAGAACCCGCCGCGCTCAAACTCGTTCAGACCATCCCCCTGCCCGGGGTCAAAGGGAGGTTAGACCATTTCTCGCAGGACATGGAAAACAACCGCCTGGTAGTCGCCGCGCTCGGAAACGACACCGTCGAAGTGCTCGACACAGCGGCGGGAAAACGCCTCAAGAGCATCACTGGTCTGCACGCGCCGCAAGGCGTGCTCTGTCTGCCCGGCTCGAACCGCATTGCCGCCTCCGGAGGTGGCGACGGCACGTTCAAGCTGTTCGACGGCGTGACCTACAGCCTGGTGAAAAGCCTCGGCTCGCTCGCTGACGCCGACAACATGCGCTTCGACCCTAAGGCCAATCTGGTTTACGTCGGCTACGGCGAGGGTGATCTCGCAGTCATCGACCCAGCCGGGGCGATGCAGGCAGGCGTCATCAAGTTGAAGGGTCACCCTGAAGCGTTCCATCTGGAGCAGAACGGAAGCCGGATCTTCGTGAACGTGCCCGACGCGCACCACGTCGCCGTGATCGACCGCGAAAAGAAATGCATCGTGACGACTTGGCCGATGATAGGGTTCAAAGCCAACTTTCCCATGGCGCTCGACGAGGCCAACTGCAGACTGTTTGTCGGCTGCCGCAGACCCGCACGGTTGGTGGTGCTCGACACCGCCACCGGCAAGACCGTAACCGATCTGGAGATCTCCGGCGACACCGACGACGTGTTCTATGACGCCCCGCGCAAACGCCTTTACCTCTCGTGCGGCGAAGGATTCGTCGATGTCATCGACCAGCGGAACGCCGACACCTACACGCGCCGCGAACGAATGCCCACGCGCGATGGTGCGCGCACGTCGTTCTTTTCCGCCGAACGCGACGTCCTGTACGTGGCCGTGCCTCAGCGCGGCGGGAGGGACGCCGAAATCCGAGTCTACAAACCGGAGTGAGAGTCGCCTGCAAATGCAGTTTTGCAGGGCGCATCAACCGCTGCTAGAGGTTGCCCGTGTCGACCTTGATGTCGCCCTTGGCTTCGGCGCCTAGCGCTGCCGGAGCGCCCTCGTCGGTCACCGCCTTGGCGGTCTGGTGGGTGGGCAGGTAGCGGTAGTAGACCATGAGCTGCAAGGCCGTGAGGCAGGTGTCCATCACGAACTTCGGCCCCGTGTCCCTGTTTTTGTCGCTGTTCTCCCACCAGCCGATGTCCTGAAGCCTGCCATCCACGTCGGCGATAGCCTTGGGGGTCGTCTTCTGGTTTTTGACGTAACAGGGCCACATGACCTTGTTCCAGTTATCCCAACGCTTGCCGCCCGAGTGGAACTTGGCCTGCGTGGCGTAGTAGAAGTAGTACTGAGGGTTTGCGCCGGGGACTGTGGGCTTGTCCCAGTCGAGAACCCAGGCGTCCATGAGTTCGAGCGTGCGCTTGACTTCGCCGGAGTTGTGCGCGCCGAGCAACTGCATGCAGAGCGTGCCCACGGCGGAAAGGCCTGTGGCGCCCGGCTCGGTGTAGCCGAAGCCTCCGTTGGGGTTCGCGTTCTTCTGGAAGCCGCGCACGGAGAGCTTGATGGCCTTTTCGAGCGACTCTTTATCGCTATAGACCTCGGACATCCTCGCCGCCTTGAGCGCCTGCGCGCACCAGCCCATGTAGGAGGTGTCATCGCGGTACTTGCCGACCATATTCTTCGGTTCGGAGCCCTCTTTCTGCACGTTGGGATCCATGTTATACGTCCAGCCGCCCGTCGGATGCTGGCCCTGGATAATAACGGTCACGGCCTTTTCGGCGGCCACTTTGACATTCGGGTTGAGCGTCATGCCGTAAGCCTCGCAGAGCGCGTACGTGGCGATCGGGTGGTCGTAGTTGCCCGGAAGCCTGCCGGTCTCCTTGTTCTGCACGCTGATCAGGTACTCCAGCGCTTTCTGGACGGTCGGCCCGAACTCCTTGGAGTCGCTGGGCGTCTCGCCATGCGCGAGGAAGGTGAGGATGCACAGGCCGGTCATGGCGACTTTGTTCTGCGGCCACGAACCGTCGGCATCCTGATTCTTCTTCAGGTAACGCAGGGCGCGAAGGACGGCCGCCTCGGTGATCGGGCCGCCGCCGCCGCTGCCGCCGCCACCGCCTTTGCCGAACGCGCTGCCGCGCGCGCCCGGCGTGCGGCTGGCGTAGACGCCCTTCATCGTGATCGGGCTCTTGATCTGCGCCACGGTGTCCATGGCTGCGGGCTGCGGGCTAAAGGGGGTGCTGGGGCCTGCGGTGGGGCTCGACGGGCCGGGCGCGGACGACACATCGC
>CAYSXF010000283.1:2126-6001 GCA_964434815.1 uncultured Lentisphaeraceae bacterium | reverse complement strand
GATTTCTGCCTGTCTCGTGGGCTCGGAGATGTGTATAAGAGACAGCGATTCCCACAGCGAGCTGAGAATCCCAATGGTCGAGGTGCCCTGCCCCGGATAGTCGTGGATGTCCAGCAGCTCGAAGCCGCCCAGTCCGGGCGTGCGCAAGGCCGACTCCACCTCCTCCTTGTACAACGCCAGCGCGAGCATTCCCGACGCGCGCGTGAAATCGCCGGACCACTCGAGCAGCCCCTTCTCCTTCAGACGCTCGCGGATGGTCTCGAAGTTGTCCGCGCGCTGCGCGCCGTGATAGCGGGTGATCTCGCGCAGGTCAGGATAAACCGCCCACTGCCCGACCTCATGCGTCAGCAGCGGCCGGTCGAGGCCCACCAGCGACGGCCCGTAATCGAACACCGTCTCCGGCGGCCGCGTGTTGAAGCGCGACGTGTCGATGACCCTGCCGCCGCCCCACTGGATGCCGCACATCGGCTCTTTTCCGACAACCGGCCACGCGCTCGCATAGAAGTCGTCGATCCGCTTGGGCGTGTCCTGCCGATACGGGTGGGTGGTCGACGTGTAGAAGTGCCGCGGGTCGGTCTCCTGCCCGAAGCGCACTTTCTTGGCCAGCACCTCCTGGTGCCGCGCCAGAAATTCGGACTTGGCCCCCGCGACCAGTTGCTCGTTGCCCATGGAGACAAAGAGCAGCGACGGGTGATTGCCGTACGTCTTCACAACGTTGGCCAGTTCGGCGCTGAGGAAATCCTCGACGCTCTTGGCCTCGTCCTTCGAGGGGCAGGAGGTGCCGGGAAGCTCCACCTGAAAATAGAAGCCCAGCTCGTCCGCCGCCGTGAACGCCGCGTCCGGCGGCGTGCAGGAGTGGAAGCGGAACAGGTTCAGCCCATAGGCCTTCGCCGTGCCGATCACCTTGCGCCACGACGCCACGTCGATGGGCGGATGTCCGGTGAGCGGGAAAATGAAATCCTCCAGCGTGCCGCGCATGAAGACGGGCTGGCCGTTGATCGTGAACTGCGTTCCGCGCTTGCCCAGCTCGCGCAGGCCGAAGTCCACACTGCGCACGTCCGAACATTCCAGCCCCGTCAGCGTGAGCGCGAGCGTGTAGAGCTGCGGCGTGAACTCGTCCCAGAGCCGCACCGGCTTCTCGGCTTTCAGGCGCTGCTCGAAGCGCTGCTCCGTTTCGCCGTTCAACTCCAGACTCCACTCGGAGGCCGCCACCTGCGCCTCGGGATGGCCTCGCTCGGCCCACTGCGCGAGGAGCTTCACCGCGCCCTTCTTGCCGGTCGCGTTCCGTACCTTCACTCGCACCGCGACTGCGGATGACGCGACGTCGGGATAGACGTCCGCCGCAGCGATGGCGACCGGATCTTGCGCGCTTAGCTCGATGCGCCCGAGGATTCCGTTCCAGTTGTACGACCACGTGTGGTGCCCGCCGCAGTTGAGCTTCGCCCCGCTTTTCACCTCGGTGGTCAGATCATAATATTTGATCATGTTGTCCGGGCTGACCTCCATGCCGGTGTTGCGGTTGGCGTTATCGACCATCACGGTCAGGCGGTGCCGGCCCGGAGTCAGCGCCTGCGACAGGTCGTACACGTGCGGCGAGACCAGGCTGTTCCGCGTCCCTTGGAGGCGGTCGTTGACCCAGACGAAGGTTTCCCACTGGCAGCGCTCCATGAACAGCTCGATGCGCTTGCCGCGCCACGCGTCCGGAATCACGACCTCGGTCTGATACCACACCGCGCCCGTGTAAGGGTAAACCGACGCGAAGCCGTGCAGGTTTGCCTTGCCCGGCTCCGGCTTCGCAGCAGCCGGGATGCGCGGATTGGAGACAACCGTTCCCGGCAGCCGCGCCGGATCATTGGTGAACACCTCACCTGGCCAGCCCTTGCGGATGCCGTCGCCCGCGGGGTCCATCCGAATCTGCCACTCGCCCGCCAGCGACTGCACCTGCGGGTTGCACTTGCCCACAGATGCGCAACTCGCGAAAAGCACGGTCGCCAAAATGATGTGAAATTCCTGTTTCATTCCCGCCTCCCCCTTTATCATAAAGACGCATCCTGGTTATGTCTGAGTGTTGATTTAATACAATATTGACCGGCATTGCAAGCGCGACAGGGCCTTTGGATGAGGCAAGCAGCTTTAGACGTTAGCGCTGCCGCTTCAACGCCATGCGCTTGTGATAATCTGGACGGCTGGCGAGCGCTTCGTCCACGGTGAGATATGCCACTTTCCCGTCGCGCCAGACCGGGACAAGAAGTCCGGTCTGGCGATAGCCCTCAATGGCGTTCCACGTGGCCTCTTCCATCGCTTCAACCACGCGCTGGGTCTCTTCAGACATCACAGGCTTCATAAATCGAGTTCCTTTTGGATTCGGGCAAATCGCGCCTCATCGTAAACAAGAGCGGCCCCGTTTTTCTCAAACACCAGAACAGGAGAAGCCTCCGAAGTATCGAAAACGCGGACTTTGTCCATCACATCCGCATAACCTTTCAGATTTTGAAGCGACCGTTCTCGGCGACGCCTCACATCCTGGTCGGGAACGGCATGCCCACCCGACGCGACCCGCTGCCGAATGCGAGACACAAGCAGATCGCAATCGGGTGCCCACAAGTAATACAGGTGCAACCGATATCCAGTCGCGCGCAACGCTTTTAACAAAGACAAATAACCGCGCCCCGAAAGCATGGTTTCAAAGCCGAAATCCCTGCGCCCGGCAGACAGCACACCGATCCGTTCCAAAACGAGTTTGCCCGCTCTGAGGGCGGCATGTGTCGGCGCAAGAGGAGATAATCCGGCTGCGATCAGGTCGGGGTTCACAAACTCCAAACAGGCCGCGTACCGCGGAAGGAAACAGAGCGAGAACGTCGATTTCCCCGAACCGTTCGCTCCGGCGACAATATGGCAGACGGGCGATGTTTGGTGCGGTTCGGACGATGCCTCCCTGACGCCCTCTGTCACAGAGGAGAATACGAATGATTCAGACACGCCGATATCGGAGAGGATCGCATCGATCAGTGCGATGCGCTCCGCCGATATATAAGCCTCTTCCGCCTGATGCGCGGAAGGATAAGGTAGCGTCTTATCCGTTTCCATAATGTCTTATCACTCGAATACAGGAGAAACGATACACATTTTCAATCCCTCGCGCCAGCGAACAAACTTTTTGTCTCACCTTTAAGACGTTCAGCGTTGCGTGAAAATCCGAACGAGCCGAAAATCGTGTCGGGGCAAGGTCAGCTTGAACTGCCCCGGCGCGATCACCGCGAGCGGCTCGCCGGTCTCGGCATTCGCGGCCTCAAGGTCGCCCGAGAGCCCGAGCACCGCCCGGTCAAGGCTGACGCGCACGTCGCCCGCGGGCCCGTAGCTGGCGAGCGCCACCAGCGCCTGCCCTGCCCGCGCAAGGACCAGCGCTTTGACGGGTACGCCTGTTGCCTGAACCGGTTGCGCACCGTCCCAATACCGCCAGACGCGGCAGTCGGGCAGCCCGTAGCCGAAGTTCGCCAAGATCTCCGTCGTGCGCTCGTGCAGCTTCCCGTACCACAAGCCGCATTTGATCTCATGCGTGAGCGACACGCCCAAAGCGCTGCGCGTGATGCGCTCGTCGTCATGGAACAGGTTGTGCCAGACGCTGAGACAGCCGCTCTGCAGGCCGGTGCTCTGGGCCAAGAGCAGGCTGGCATCGTCGTCGAGGTTCAGCCGCTCCTGACAGTCCTTGTCCCGGTACTCTTCCCGGTCGCGCCACTCGTGATCGAGAAGGATCGTGCCGAAGGAGAGCATAGGTACGATGTTCGCGTTGGTCATGTGGATGAACACCAGCGGCCGACGCCCCATTTTGTACTGCATGGTTGCGAGGCGCTGGGCGAGGTCGTGGAACCCGAAGA
>CAYSXF010000283.1:0-2116 GCA_964434815.1 uncultured Lentisphaeraceae bacterium | reverse complement strand
CGGCCGGGCTTGCGTTCGGCGAGAGGAAGTAGTTGTCGAAATAGATGCCGTCCGCAAACGAATCCAGCATGCGCTTGTGATACCCGAGCACCATGTCCTGCCAGCTCGGCACGGGATCCACAGCATAGGCGATGCCGGAGGTGCTGTTCGGCACCGAGACCTTGCCGTAGGCGGCGAGGCGGCAGACGCCGTCCTTGGCGCGCACGAAGCGCTCTTCGCCCGGCCAGCGCGGATCGGCGATGTCCACCGTGCTCCACTCGTCCATGAAGGTCGCGGCCTCCTCGTCCCAGTTGACGGCGCGGGCGTTGGTGTACGGGATCACCCAGCCGGTGCGGCCCGAAGCGGCCTCCGTGCGCCACGCGCCCTTGTTGAGAAAGCGCAGCGACCAGTTGACGTGGGCGCGGTAGGTGTCGAGGTTGGCGGGGAAATCCTCCCGGGCTCCGGACTGCGGCTGAAAGGCCGGAGCGTGAAACTGCTTGAGCCAGTTCTCGATGAACGCAGGGTCCATCGCGCCGCCTTTGCGCAGACGGGCGAACTCGCCGTAGATCGCGAAGTTCTTGAAGGCGGGATAGACGGCGTAGCACGCGCCCGGCGCGCCCCAGTAGTAGCAGGCGCCCATGAAGCCGAAGTTCACCACCTGCGCCGTGTTGGTGAGCTGCGAGCCGGGGAACCAGCGGCGGAAGTTCACCGGCGTCTCCGGCATAGGCTTCGCCGGCGTGGCCATCAGGCCGAACACGATGTCGCGCGGACGCGCAAGCTCGGTGGTCGCGGAGATGAGGTTGACGATCAGCGAAACCGTTTCGCCCTGTCGGCGGATCTCCAGCGCCGGCTTATGGGCGCCCACGTTCCAGTCGCGGTCGTTCTCGGCGAACCAACAGAGGCCCCGCTCGGGCCCGCCGAGCCAGATGTAGGGCACGAACGGCGCGGGCAACTGGTGCCTCCCCACAAAGCGCGAATCCCAGACCTTGCCGTCGGCGTCGGGCTGCCCTGATTCGGTGTAGCGCACAACGTTCGTCTTGCCGCTGTAGTCCCACTGCGTGGCCGTGCCGTCCGGGATGCGGCCCGCGTAGTGGAAGCGCAGCAGATCGGTGACCGGATGCATCAGCCACGTTTCCGCGCGCCGCAGGGGAATGACCAGCCGCAGCGCGTCCACGCGCGCTTTTGCGGAGTCGAGGTGGAGCGTGAGCTTGGTTAGCCCGTCGTAGCCGAATGCGAAGTCGGTGCGGCCGCGCAGCGGGCCCGCGCGCCAGGCGGCCGAGCCTGCCACGCGGTCCTCCGACCTTTCCGAAAAACTCACGCGCCCGCCTTCGGCTTCGCTGACCTTGCCGCCGGCCTCGATCTCGATCCGCATGGGCGCGGCCAGCAGCGGGATTCCCTGGCTGGCGACTTGGCTCCAGAGGCCGTTGCCCGCGATGTCGTGGTCGCGCAGCACGCACGAGACGCGCGCCTGCCGCTTGTCCACTTTCAGCGGCGTGAACGGCGGAATCACGATCCGGTCGCGGCCCAGCGCACTGTTCTCCCAGGGGAAGTGTCTGCGCTCGAACGTCCGCCTGATTTCGCGCCGGGCGCCGTGGTTGCCGGTCAGCGTCAGCGCGAGTTCGTACGTGCCGTCCTTGAGCGGCGGGGCTTCAACCGTGGTGCCGGCGGGCGGCATCGGCAGCGCACCGCTGTAGCGCTTCAGCGGCGCGGCCACCGTCCCGGCGGACGCGAGCGCGGCGGACCACGCGGTGTAGGCGTTCGTCGGACAGAGCACCAGCAGGCGCAGGCGGTTGCTCGAAGGAAAGTAGGCGAAGCGGAATTCCGTGCCGTCCTCCTCTTTGAGCAGATCGCCGGGATGCGTGACCACGCCGGTCGGCGCACGGCCTGGATCGGTCTCTTGTGCGCACAACGACAGGCCGCAGCCAATCACAGCCAGCGCCAGCAGACTCCAGGCGACACGACTTCCGAACATGGTCACGTTCCTTTCCCGATTCACACCCCGGCCTCTGAACGCGCTATCGCGTGCTGTCGGCCAGCTTCGCGATTTCGTCGGCCGGCAACACTCTCCGGTAGATGCGCACGTCGTCGAGCCAGCCGCGGAAGCGGCCTTGGACCACGTCGCCCTGCCAGCCCTGCA
>CAYSXF010000282.1:0-6006 GCA_964434815.1 uncultured Lentisphaeraceae bacterium | reverse complement strand
TACACCTCTCTATTCGTCGGCAGCGTCAGATGTGTATAAGAGACAGGAGCCGGCATAGGCGGAGGTGTAAGAAACGGCGTTGCCGCCGTCGTCTATGGCGGCCGCGGCGGAGGCCGCGCGGATTGTCCTGACGGTGACGCTCCCGTCCGCGCCATGCGTGCGCGTGTAAACATGCCACTCGCGGGCCGTGACGGTGGCGGTGCCGTTGCGAATCACGTACGACACAGTTTCGCGGGGGCTGCGGGAGTCGCTATAGTCCGCCGAATCGCCGGCGACGGCGTCAGGCGCGTAACCGTACGCCTTGGCGGCGCAGGCGAAGCCCGGGAGCGCCGCAAGGTCTCCGGGCGTCAGTATGTCATCGCGGTTGGTCATGCCCGGAAAGTAGGCCGACCCGTCGAGCGGTCCCGCGCCGAGAGTCTCGCGCCCGCGGATGTCGCAGGCGCTGTACGCCCAGGGGATACCGTCGCCGAAGCGCAGTTTCAGGCTTCCGTTGCGCTGGGCGTTCAGGTTGTCCTTCCAGTAGAGCGACTGCCGGGACAGCCACCTTCCCGTGAAGCCGTCCCATGTGTCTAGCCGTGTCACGCGCGAGACGGCCGCCGAGCCCGCGCCGATAACCTGGCGGCAGGTCAGTGTCCCGGAGAGTGTGACGCCTCCGGAAATCAGCATCCTTTCCTCGTTCCTCCAGCCGTAGGCATCGAGGTCGCCGGTGATGTCCAGCGTCTCGGTTGCCCCGTCGAGACCGTCTACCCGCGACCAATAACCGCCGCCGCCGTGGTAGAAGTAGGTCGAGTCGCTGACGGGGTTGTCCGCCTGATCGAATTTCACGAGCTGAACCGTGTCGGAGTAGACGCCGCCCGGGTTCGAGATTTCCCACCTGTGCACATACGCGCCGTGCGAGTCATAGACCCTCACGCATGCGCCGCCGGTCATTCCAGAGATCGTGAGAGAGCGCCCGTTTGGCGCAGTGCAGGTGACTGTGATCACACCGTAGTCATTTGTTTCCACAATGACGGTCGGATCGCCGAGGACGTTGAAGATGCCGGGGGTGACAGTCTGCGGTGTTGCCATCGAGAACCACAGGAAGCCGGATATGCGGCCTGGGCCTGGCGTGCCTAGCGGGATTCGGAAATCCACCGAATTGAACGCGCCTCCCTCCGGGTCGCCGCAAGCGCACGTCGGTTTGTCTTTTTCGCCGTCGCCGCCTGGGGGGTCGTCGTCCTTCGTGTAATCGTCGGGGTCGCGTTCGACGCACTGATCCACGATGTTCGAGGCGCACAGCAGGCATTCGACGCCCGCGCCCACGCAGCCGCCCGCGCACAGGGACGATGCCCGCAGGGAAGCGGCGGCGCCCATGGCGGCGAGCCCGGCCCTCGGGGCGGCGGAACTTTCTGGCCACATGAACGATCCGGTCTCTTCGCCGTTGATTCTGATGCGCAGGAATTCCGAGTTGAGACCGGTGGAGACCGTGAAGCCGGGGGAGTCGGCGCTGTCGGTGGCGACGGCGTTGTTGAGCCATTTGCTGCGCAGCGCGGCGGTGTCGAGCGGGTACGGGGGCGAGAGCTGTCCGAAAGGCCGGGTGAGGGCCGTGCCGCCGGTGGAAACGATTTCAATCTTGTAGAGCAGGACACGGATCGGGGCGCTCCCGCACGGGGCCGGCAGCGCCGCTTCGGACGGGTAAGGCGCGGTGAGGTAGCCGGACGTCTGGCCCGAAGTGAACACGGGGGTGACTGCCGATCCGGGGTCGGGCGGCTGGGCGCGTTCGCCGGTTTCGTCCTGCGCCGGCGGCGCTTTGTGCGGGCGCGCGGATGTGGCGATAGTGAACGGCAGGGCTGCCGCGCCGCCGGCTTCAAGGACCGCGGCGACGCACGGGACGCCGTTGCTTGACGTGGCGGCCGCGACCGTCACACTCGGCGTGAAGGCGGGCTGCGGCGTCCAGCGGACCAGGTAGAGGGGCGCGGGCGAACGCACAAGCCCCGAAGTGCGGGAGGGTGCCAGCCGGACGGTCAGCTTCTCGAAGAGGCAAGAACTGAGGCCGAGCCGCAGGCTGTCTCCGGACGGCGACGCAGTGGCCGCGCCGGAGACGTTCGTCCCGTCTTCCCATGAGAGTTCCAGCCCGTCAAGCGACCACGCGCCGGCGGCGCTGGGCTTGGACGAGACGAAGAACTGCTGCCACGGGCTTGTGCGTCCGGCCTGTATCTCTCGCGTCAGGATATTGGTCAGGCCGGACTGCATTTCAAGCGCGAAGGCGGGCGCGATCTCCCACGCGTCGATGCCGGCGACCGGGACGCCGTTGGTGACTGCGAAACCGGGCGGCGGAGCCTTGGCCGGGTCGGTGCCCGTCAGCAGGTTGGCGAGGTTGCTGAAGCCGTCGTGGTTGTCGTCGGCGTACGCGCCGGACGTGCCGTTCGTGCCGAACCAGTAGGCCTCCCAGTCGTCCGGAAGTCCGTTGGCGTTGCCGTCGGAGATGCTCCAGGGGAGCGACTGCGGGTTGGAGCCGTCCGGCATGCCGTAGCCGTGCGAGTCACGCCTCAGCGCGTTGAGCCCCGGTGTCTCCACTTCTTGCTTGTCTCCCAGCCCGTCGAAGTCGCTGTCGGGAAGGCGCGGGTCTGTGCCGTACTTCATGACTTCGTCGTAAGTGGAGAGTCCGTCGCCGTCATGGTCGTCTATGCCGGGGTCGAGAATGCCGAAGGCCCGCCAGCGCAGCTCAAGGCCGTTAAAGAGCAGATTGGTGTCATTGAGCGCGTAGGTCTCACCGCCGCCGTTGTGCTGCGCACCGATTACGAAATTCGTGAAGGAGGAATTAGGATTTAGGATTGAGGAGTTGGACGGGAACGCGTAGCGGTAGGTGAAATCGCCGTTCCAGAAAAGCTCGGCCTGGAACGAGACCGGCGAATTCGTGTCGCGTCCGGCGAAAACGTCCTGCCACGTGAAAAGCACGCTGTTGGAGTCTGTGACCGCGTGCCAGAACCGCCCGCCTGGCGGCACGATCCCGAACCGCCCCTGCAGGGGCGGTTCGGGATCGTGCCGCCAGGCGGGCGGTTCTGGCACGCGGTCACAGACTCCAACAGCGTGCTTTTCACGTGGCAGGACGTTTTCGCCGGACGCGACACGAATTCGCCGGTCTCGTTCCAGGCCGAGCTTTTCTGGAACGGCGATTTCACCTACCGCTACGCGTTCCCGTCCAACTCCTCAATCCTAAATCCTAATTCCTCCTTCACGAATTTCGTAATCGGTGCGCAGCACAACGGCGGCGGTGAGACCTACGCGCTCAATGACACCAATCTGCTCTTTAACGGCCTTGAGCTGCGCTGGCGGGCCTTCGGCATTCTCGACCCCGGCATAGACGACCATGACGGCGACGGACTCTCCACTTACGACGAAGTCATGAAGTACGGCACAGACCCGCGCCTTCCCGACAGCGACTTCGACGGGCTGGGAGACAAGCAAGAAGTGGAGACACCGGGGCTCAACGCGCTGAGGCGTGACTCGCACGGCTACGGCATGCCGGACGGCTCCAACCCGCAGTCGCTCCCCTGGAGCATCTCCGACGGCAACGCCAACGGACTTCCGGACGACTGGGAGGCCTACTGGTTCGGCACGAACGGCACGTCCGGCGCGTACGCCGACGACAACCACGACGGCTTCAGCAACCTCGCCAACCTGCTGACGGGCACCGACCCGGCCAAGGCTCCGCCGCCCGGTTTCGCAGTCACCAACGGCGTCCCGGTCGCCGGCATCGACGCGTGGGAGATCGCGCCCGCCTTCGCGCTTGAAATGCAGTCCGGCCTGACCAATATCCTGACGCGAGAGATACAGGCCGGACGCACAAGCCCGTGGCAGCAGTTCTTCGTCTCGTCCAAGCCCAGCGCCGCCGGCGCGTGGTCGCTTGACGGGCTGGAACTCTCATGGGAAGACGGGACGAACGTCTCCGGCGCGGCCACTGCGTCGCCGTCCGGAGACAGCCTGCGGCTCGGCCTCAGTTCTTGCCTCTTCGAGAAGCTGACCGTCCGGCTGGCACCCTCCCGCACTTCGGGGCTTGTGCGTTCGCCCGCGCCCCTCTACCTGGTCCGCTGGACGCCGCAGCCCGCCTTCACGCCGAGTGTGACGGTCGCGGCCGCCACGTCAAGCAACGGCGTCCCGTGCGTCGCCGCGGTCCTTGAAGCCGGCGGCGCGGCAGCCCTGCCGTTCACTATCGCCACATCCGCGCGCCCGCACAAAGCGCCGCCGGCGCAGGACGAAACCGGCGAACGCGCCCAGCCGCCCGACCCCGGATCGGCAGTCACCCCCGTGTTCACTTCGGGCCAGACGTCCGGCTACCTCACCGCGCCTTACCCGTCCGAAGCGGCGCTGCCGGCCCCGTGCGGGAGCGCCCCGATCCGTGTCCTGCTCTACAAGATTGAAATCGTTTCCACCGGCGGCACGGCCCTCACCCGGCCTTTCGGACAGCTCTCGCCCCCGTACCCGCTCGACACCGCCGCGCTGCGCAGCAAATGGCTCAACAACGCCGTCGCCACCGACAGCGCCGACTCCCCCGGCTTCACGGTCTCCACCGGTCTCAACTCGGAATTCCTGCGCATCAGAATCAACGGCGAAGAGACCGGATCGTTCATGTGGCCAGAAAGTTCCGCCGCCCCGAGGGCCGGGCTCGCCGCCATGGGCGCCGCCGCTTCCCTGCGGGCATCGTCCCTGTGCGCGGGCGGCTGCGTGGGCGCGGGCGTCGAATGCCTGCTGTGCGCCTCGAACATCGTGGATCAGTGCGTCGAACGCGACCCCGACGATTACACGAAGGACGACGACCCCCCAGGCGGCGACGGCGAAAAAGACAAACCGACGTGCGCTTGCGGCGACCCGGAGGGAGGCGCGTTCAATTCGGTGGATTTCCGAATCCCGCTAGGCACGCCAGGCCCAGGCCGCATATCCGGCTTCCTGTGGTTCTCGATGGCAACACCGCAGACTGTCACCCCCGGCATCTTCAACGTCCTCGGCGATCCGACCGTCATTGTGGAAACAAATGACTACGGTGTGATCACAGTCACCTGCACTGCGCCAAACGGGCGCTCTCTCACGATCTCTGGAATGACCGGCGGCGCATGCGTGAGGGTCTATGACTCGCACGGCGCGTATGTGCACAGGTGGGAAATCTCGAACCCGGGCGGCGTCTACTCCGACACGGTTCAGCTCGTGAAATTCGATCAGGCGGACAACCCCGTCAGCGACTCGACCTACTTCTACCACGGCGGCGGCGGTTATTGGTCGCGGGTAGACGGTCTCGACGGGGCAACCGAGACGCTGGACATCACCGGCGACCTCGATGCCTACGGCTGGAGGAACGAGGAAAGGATGCTGATTTCCGGAGGCGTCACACTCTCCGGGACACTGACCTGCCGCCAGGTTATCGGCGCGGGCTCGGCGGCCGTCTCGCGCGTGACACGGCTAGACACATGGGACGGCTTCACGGGAAGGTGGCTGTCCCGGCAGTCGCTCTACTGGAAGGACAACCTGAACGCCCAGCGCAACGGAAGCCTGAAACTGCGCTTCGGCGACGGTATCCCCTGGGCGTACAGCGCCTGCGACATCCGCGGGCGCGAGACTCTCGGCGCGGGACCGCTCGACGGGTCGGCCTACTTTCCGGGCATGACCAACCGCGATGACATACTGACGCCCGGAGACCTTGCGGCGCTCCCGGGCTTCGCCTGCGCCGCCAAGGCGTACGGTTACGCGCCTGACGCCGTCGCCGGCGATTCGGCGGACTATAGCGACTCCCGCAGCCCCCGCGAAACTGTGTCGTACGTGATTCGCAACGGCACCGCCACCGTCACGGCCCGCGAGTGGCATGTTTACACGCGCACGCATGGCGCGGACGGGAGCGTCACCGTCAGGACAATCCGCGCGGCCTCCGCCGCGGCCGCCATAGACGACGGCGGCAACGCCGTTTCTTACACCTCCGCCTATGCCGGCTCCTGTCTCTTATACACATCTGACGCTGCCGACGAATAGAGAGGTGTA
>CAYSXF010000281.1:0-6008 GCA_964434815.1 uncultured Lentisphaeraceae bacterium | reverse complement strand
TACGCCACAGCATCAACACCAATACGGCAGCACTTATGAGGATGCCTCTGACGCGCAGAACCCTTCCAGCAGCTCAAGCTGCCCTCAGTTTCCAGTATGTTTTCGAAGGCAAAGACTACCGAGCTGCCGACGTGCTGGCCGACGTCCGCTCCGTTCCGAATTCCGATTGGGGCCTCGTCACGAAGGTCGACCGAAGCGAGGTCCTGGCCGACATTCGATATCACGCTTTGGTCATTGCACGTTTCGTCAGCCTCGGCATTCTACTTGCTGCCGCCCTGACCGCCGCCGGCTACCGGAGACGGCAAAGCCAACTGTATCGCGACCTATACCGGAGCGAGCGGGACCAAAGAGAAACGCACGAAAAATTCGAGACCATTCTCTACAGCATCGGCGATGCGGTGATCGTTACCGACGATCAAGCCTGCGTGCGCCAAATGAATCCGGTTGCCGAGCACCTCACCGGATGGAAAGAAGCTGACGCCACCGGCAAGCCGCTCGAAGAGGTTTTCCATATCGTCAACGAAGAGACGCGACAGACTGTCGAAAATCCTGTCTGGCGCGTCTTGCGCGAAGGCCATGTTGTGGGGCTGGCAAACCACACCGTACTGATCGCCCGGGACGGCACCGAGCGGCCCATCGCCGACAGCGGCGCACCTGTTCGAGACGGGCACAGCAAGATGAGTGGCGTCGTATTGGTTTTCAGAGACCAGTCGACAGAATATGCCGTGCAGAAAGCCCTGCGTCAGAGCGAAGCCCAATACAGCGACCTTTTCCGCAACATGACAGAAGGGGTTGCCCTGCATGAGATCATCTGTGACAAAGAAGGAAAGCCCATCGATTACCGTTTCCTCAAGGTCAACCCAGCCTTTGAACGGCTGACAGGATTAAGCGCTGAGCGCATTGTCGGACGCCGCGTCCTCGAAGTGCTTCCCGGCACGGAATCGCATTGGGTCCAAACCTATGGAGCCGTTGCGAAAGAGGGCAAGGCCATCTTCTTCGAGAACTACGCGGCGGCGCTCAACCGCCATTTTCAAGTCGCCGCTTTTTGTCCGCGCCCCGGGCAGTTCTGCACGATTTTCGATGACATCACCGAGCAGAAGAAGAATGAGGAAGAGCGTAAAACACTCGAAAACCAGCTCCAACAATCGCAGCGAATTGAAGCCGTGGGGCGGCTGGCCGGCGGCGTCGCCCACGATTTCAACAACATGCTGGCCGTCATCATCGGCACCGCCGAGCTGGCCAAGGAGCGCCTCGACGATGCTCACCCGCTTAACGCTGACCTGACGGAAATCATCAAGGCGGGCAAACGCTCAGCCGACCTCGTGCGACAGCTCCTCGCTTTCGCCAGCAGGCAGACGATCAAGCCCCGGCTCCTGAATTTGAACGACACCATCGCGGGCATGCTCACGATGCTCAGGAGGCTCATCGGAGAAGAGATCCAACTCGATTGGTCCCCCGCCGCTGACCTCTGGCGCGTCAAGCTCGATCCCAGCCAGATCGACCAAGTGCTGGTCAACCTGACAGTCAACGCGCGTGACGCGATCAAGAGCGTCGGCAAAATCAGCATCCAGACCTCGAACGCAACCGTTTCGCTGACCGCGGACGAAGCGGCGTCTCTTGAAACAACTGCCGGGCACTTTATTCTGCTCAGCGTCAGGGACGACGGATGCGGCATGGACGCCCTCACGCTCGCCCACATCTTCGAGCCGTTTTTCACAAATAAACAAAAGGAGGTCGGCACCGGACTGGGGCTGTCGACCGTGTATGGAATCGTCAAGCAGAACCGCGGTTTCATACGCGTCACCAGCAAGCCCGGCGAAGGGTCGCGCTTCGACATCTACCTGCCGAGCTATGAATCTGAGGCCCCTTCAGAAGGCAACCCGCACGCCGCCCCTGCCGCAGCCCAGAACAGCACCGAAACGGTCTTGCTGGTCGAGGACGAGCCGGCCCTTCTTTCACTCACACAAACCCTGATCAAACGGATGGGCTACGCCGTTCTTCCGGCGTGCGGCCCGAACGAGGCGATCAAGGCCTCCGCCGCGTATGCCGGCGATATCCATCTGCTGATCACCGACGTGGTCATGCCGGACATGAGCGGCCACGAGTTGTGGAAACAGCTCATCCAGCAGCGCCCGAAACTCAAGAGCCTCTTCATGTCTGGCTACACCGCCGACATCATCGCCCACCATGGCGTCGTCGAAAGCGACATCTATTTCCTTCAGAAACCCTTCTCGAACGAGGCTCTCGCCGCAAAGCTGCGCGAGGTTTTATCAACCCCCACACCCGACAAGAGGACATGATCATGAAACGTATCCTGACGCTATCTCTGCTCGTCTGTGCCTGCACGCTCCGCGCCCAGACCGTCTACAAGGCCGACTGGGAGTCGCTCGACAAACGCCCGATCCCGCAGTGGTGGCAGGAGGCGAAATTCGGCATCTTCATCCACTGGGGCGTCTACGCCGTGCCCGCCTACGCGCCCACCGACGCGGCCAACGTTTACGCGAAATACTCCGAGCACTACGACAACCGGATCCGCACGAAGACTCCGGCCTTCACCAATTACCATGCCCGCGTCTACGGCGACCGCGTCGCCTACGCCGATTTCGCCTCGCAGTTCCGCGCCGAGCATTTCAATCCCGACCAGTGGGCCGGCCTCTTCAAGAAGTCGGGGGCCAAATACATCGTCCTCACCTCCAAACACCACGACGGCTTCGCGCTCTGGCCCAGCGCCTTCAGCCCGCGCTGGAACAGCCAGTTCCTCGGCGCCCACCGCGACTTGGCCGGCGACCTGATCGAAGCGGTCCGCAAGCAGGGACTGCACATGGGCTACTACTACTCGCTGCTCGAGTGGGCCAATCCGCTCTACTCAAAAGAGACCATCGGGCGCTGGTTCACCGAGATGAACTTCCCGCAGATGAAGGAACTCGTCACGCGCTACAAGCCCGACGTGCTCTGGACCGACGGCGAGTGGGATTACTCGGACGAAGAGCTGCACAGCGTCGACTTCCTTGCCTGGCTCTACAACGAGTCTCCCGTCAAAGACACCGTCGTGGTCAACGACCGCTGGGGCAAGAAGACCCGCGGACTGCACGGCGGCCACTACACCACCGAGTACGACCTCGTCCACACGGGCAGCGCCCTCGACACCCAGTTCGTGCATCCGTGGGAGGAGTGCCGCGGCATCGGCGGCTCTTTCGGCTTCAACCGCTTCGAGACCACCACCGACTACATGACCTCCGCGCAGTGCGTCGAAACCCTGGTCGAAAAGGTCAGCCGCGGCGGCAACCTGCTGCTCAACATCGGCCCGCAGGCAGACGGGCTGATCCCCGTGATCATGCAGGAGCGCCTGCTCGACATGGGCAAATGGCTCGACGTGAACGGCGAGGCCATCTACGGCACCACCGCCTGGCAGTACCGCCCCAAGAACATGCGCGAGACCAAGACCTACTTCTCCAAGAAGCCCGATGCGCTCTACGTCATCTGCGCGCGCTGGCCGCAGGCGCCGATTGTCATCGAC
This sequence comes from uncultured Lentisphaeraceae bacterium, assembly GCA_964434815.1. Taxonomy (GTDB): domain Bacteria; phylum Verrucomicrobiota; class Kiritimatiellia; order RFP12; family UBA1067; genus CAYSXF01. The sequence continues at coordinate 2,491 of CAYSXF010000281.1, read as the reverse complement.
CACATCGCCAAGGCTGACAGCGTCTCGCTGCTGGGCAGCACGCTCCCTGTCACCTTCGCCTGCGCCGACGGCAAGCTCACGGTCCAGCCGCCCGCCCTCAATCCAGGCAACATGCCGTGCGAATTCGCTTGGACCTTTAAGATCGCCAACCCGCAGAACTAATGCACGGTGTCCTGGTAGGGACGGCTCCCCGAGCCGTCCGCGGCGCGTTCGGGGAACGCGCCCTACCAGAACCCGCTCACCGGCCGTCCGGCTCGCAGTAGGCGCGGATCTCAAAGACGCGCGCCGACGGATCGCCGTTGGTCGCGTCTACCGTCAGCCGCACTTTCGAAGCGGCAAGTTTCAGAAAGTTGTGGATACGGTGACGCAGGAAATTGTCTTTCACGGCCGCCACTTCCTTCCATGACTTGCCGTCGAACGCCTCGACGCGGTAATCCTTCACGCACACCTTCGCAACAGGCTTCTCAGGCTGTTTGGGGTTGAGATCCGTGTCGAACGTGAAGCGCACCGAATTCAACTCGACCTGCTTTCCGAAGTCCAGTTCGATCCACTGGGGCAAAGCCTGATGCGGATCTGAGGCCCACATGTGGCTCTCCTTGCCGACAATGCGCGACACGCCGTCGATCACATTTTCCGGCCGCTGGTCGGTCTGGAAGTGCAGCGCGGGGTCAGTGTAGAACGCATACTGCTGACCCTTCACCACCGACCACGGCCTGCCGACACCTCCGCCGTACGCGCGGCAGCCTTCATTCATGCTGCTGTCCACCAGCACCCAAGACACGCCCGGCGTCTTGGGAAGCCACAGCCACACGTACGGCTGCGCCAGCGCGCAGTCGAGTTTGAAGGAGACATACGCACGCCTGCCAGCAGGCACCTTGGCCGTGGCGGTCGCCACGTCGTCGGCCGCCGTGAAGTCGCCGGACTCCTTGGCCCCTCGCACATGCAGGGTGACCTCGACCGGCTCTTTAAGTTCAGAAATCAGACACAGGTTCACCTTGCCGAGCCGGTCCGTCAGGCCGCGAGGGAACAGCACAGCCCGCGGCATGTTCAACTCGTGCGAGTCGTCCGTCTTATAGGAGGTCTTCGTGAATTCCGAGAAGCTCCGCGTGCTCGACGCCGTCACCTTCGCCGTGCGGGCGAGGTCGGCCGGATCCTCGTTCACAACCGCTGGAATGTATTGGTCGTTCTTCAGCAGCGACTGCTGCAGCTCGCCGATATAGCGCTGCCCCAGCTCGCGCGGCATGACGCTGTGCTGCACGCAGAGCGCCGCGGCAGTGCCCGCCGCCTGGCCCACCATCGCCAGCGTGGCCTCCACGCGCACCGTGCCCAGCGCGATATGCGTCACGCTCATGTGCCGGCCCGCGAACAGCAGGTTCGCGATGTTCGTCGAGTAGGTCGAACGGAACGGAATGCTGTAGATCGGCACGTGCCCGTCGTAGTAGTACGGGCCCTCTTTGCCTGACATCACGCCGTGCGGATTGTGCACGTCAAGACTCCATCCGCCGTACGCGATGCGGTCTGGGAAATTCGTTCCGGCCTCAGCGTCCTGCTGCCTCATGATATAGTCGCCGACCAGCCGGCGTGTCTCGCGCCGCGCGTCCATGTGCGGAACGTAGGTCAGCGCGTAGTTGCGCGCCTTATCCTTGTCCGTCCAGCCGTTCTTGATGAAGCCCCAATAGGCGAACGTGATGCGCACCAGCTCGTCGCGGGCGAATTCGGGCTCTTCGAGATCATCGACGTCGCCAGGATGCTCCAGCCACCACTGCCCGCCCGTGAAACCCTTCGGAAAACGGTAGAACTCCGCATACGGCGGCAGTTTGTAAGCCCATGCGGGCGGCGTGTAGTCGACTGGCTTGCCCATGTCCTCGGCGCGGTAGGAGCAGGCCAGATTGCCCATGATGCAGCCGCTCATCGTGATCTTGTCCGCCTGCGGCGGCGCGGCCGTCTCGCCGAACTCTTCGCGCGACTCGCGCCCGAAACGGTACTTCGCGCCGGCGTAGTAGCCGACCCAGCCGTCGCCCGTGCAGTCGATGAAGGTCTTGCCGCGGTAACGGCTGTTCGCGAGCGTCAGCGTGTCCACAGCCCGCACCGCGCCGATGGTCGCCGCATCTTTCATGTCAGCAGCCATGACGCGCTGGTTGAAAAAGACCGTGAGATTCTTCTCGCCGCTGGCCATGGCCTGAAACGCCTCGCTCACGCGCGGGTTCCCGTTCTTGGTGCGGATCAGCGTGGCCTCCTCCATGATCCCGCCTTCGCGGGCGTTAGGGTGCGAGACGCTGGCTCCGGCCACGCCCACGCCCAGCTCCGTGCTGGCGTTGCCGCCCAGCACAGGCCGGTCCTGCACCAGCGCCGTCTTCGCGCCCATGCGCGCCGCAGCGATGGCCGCGCCGCAGCCCGACGTGCCCGCGCCCACAACGACCACATCGAACTCGCCCATGTCCTTGATCTCGCCCGATAGGCCGGTCAGCCGAGCCCGCTCGCGCTGGCAAGC
>CAYSXF010000280.1:0-6010 GCA_964434815.1 uncultured Lentisphaeraceae bacterium | reverse complement strand
CTTGAGCCACGCCCGCGATGTCATATTCGATGGGATCCTCAATAGTGATGACGTTGAGGCTTTCCCGTTCGAGTAGGCGCCGCAACCCGGCATAGAGGGTGGTCGTCTTTCCTGAACCGGTCGGCCCGGTCACCAGAAGAATGCCGTGGGGCTGCTCGATCGCATACTTCATGGCTCGGAAGGCGAAATCGTCCAACCCGAGTGCGGCGAGGCTGGGGGCGAGGTTGGTCTTGTCCAGGGTACGCATCACCACCTTCTCGCCGTGGATCGTAGGCAGGATGCTGACGCGGATATCCACCTCTTTCTTCAGCGCTTTGACTTTGAAGCGCCCGTCTTGAGGAATACGGCGCTCCGCAATGTCCAGGTCAGACATGATCTTGATACGCGAAACAATGGCATTGTGCAGGGAGCGGGGAGGGCTGGGTCGTTCAATCAGCGCGCCATCGATGCGATAGCGGAGGCGCGAGGTTTTCTCCATCGCCTGAAGATGGATATCGCTGGCATTGGTGCGGAGGGCTTCCACCAGCATCATGTTCACCATGCGGATGACCGGTGCCTCTTCGGCGGACTCCAGCGTTTTGTCGATGTTCTCTTCTTGTTTAAGGGGCTCGCTGGAAAACTCGATGTCGCTGTCCGGCACCTTCATGATGTTTTCCATGGCCAGGCCGGGGTTCTCCGCGTCTTGCCGGGTCTGGGAGCGGGCTATGGCGTCGGTCACCTCCTTCTCCGGGGCAACGAGGGGAATGATCTCGAGCTTGGTGGCCCGGGCGACCTCCTCTTGCGCCAACAGGTCGAAAGGGTCGCCGAAAGCCACAGTCAACCGTTTGCCCAACTTCATGAGGGGTGCGGCTTTCAGGCGTGCCCAGAACTGGGCGGGGGCGAGCTCGAGCAATTCGGCCGGCAGGACGAGAGAAAGCGGCAGGGTGATGGGCTCGTTATTGAAATAGGCGGCGATGGCGAGCGCCAGCACATCCTCGGCGACGGTTCTGTTCTGAACCAAAAAACGCTCAAGAGGTAGTTTACCTGCCTCGGCCAGCGCGTGCTGGAGTTGCGCTTCGTTCAGGACGCCCCGCTGCACGAGAGCGCTCTGGAAACTCTGGTAATGAACGGACTGAGGCATTTTTAACATTCTCCCGTATTTAAAATAGCAGGAAAAGTGCCAACGGGCTTGAATTGGGTTTATTGGCAGAATGTTGCACCGGCATCTTTCGCGGCATGGATTCTGCTGATAACACATAAGGAGAATTTTTATGGCTGAGCCGGATGCGAAAATGACCGAAGCGATCGCTTTTTTCGAACAGATGCTTCAGACGATGCCAGATGACCGCACGAGTCTGGAGTTCCTTTCGGTGGCATACGAGCAGACCGGGCAGACGGACAAATACCTTGAATGCCTGATCCGGCTGGCGGACTGTCTCTTGAATGAGAAAGACTACGACAACGCACAGAGCATCGCGATGCGGCTGAGCGCGTTCGCCGATTATGCGCAAGCGCGTGCGGCGGTCGAACGGGTGACGGAGGGCGTGCAGAAACAGATCCTCAAAGAGACTTTGGAACCGGTCAAAGGCGGCGTCTTGTCCAAACAGTCTTCTGGCGCTTCAGATGTCGGCGTGTACCAGGATGCGGGGCTCGAGATTCATGCGCTTTCACATGCCGCGTCGGCGGCGGAGATGGAGCTGGTGTGGTATTGGAAGGAGCGCAATTTATTGCCCAAAGAAGTGTGCATGGACATTCTCCATATTCTGACGGAGAATCAGGTGTCCGACCATCCGGTTCTGATTTCCGCGCTGGCGCTGTTGGACGAGCAGCACCCAGAGCTGACGGAACGACTGATGGAGGCGATGCAACGGGCGAGCGAGATGCCGCCGATTCCGCTTGAACTTTTCGACGTGCAGACCGCCGCGGCGGAGGTTCTGTCGCCCGTGTTCGTCCATGTCAGGGGTGTGCTGCCCTTCGCTCTGCTGGGAGGCGAGGTGCTGGTTGCGGTGTTGAACCCGTTGAATAAGGCATTGCAGGCAGAGGTGACTGCACGGACAGGAAAACCCTGCCACTTCTTTTTTGCGCATCCGCGGGTCTGGCAGGAGGTCGCTAAGAGGGTCTAAGGGGCCGAAACCGCTTTAGGCGTGGGGTGCGTGAGCGCTGGACGTTCTCTTCAATGTAATGAAGGGCGAGAGTGCCCTCCAAAGATCTTCCGTTGTGTAGGGCTTGCTGAGGAAACCGTTAAAGGGCTCGGATGCAAACACTTCACGGATACGCGTTTCGATGTGGCCGGACACGATGATCGTTGGAATGCCGGGTTTTCTTGCGCGAAACATGGCGAGGAGCCGCACATTGTCCAGGCTGTCGATCTGCGCATCCAGCAGGATCAGGTTGATGGAGTCTGTGTGTTTCTTGAAAAGTGCCATCGCCTCCCGTCTTGATCCAGCAGTTAAGATGTTTGCGCCGAGGGAGCGCAGGAGTATTTGGGTCGTCTGCCGAATGGCGGGGTCGTCCTCCACCATCAGCACGCACGGGCGCGGTGTGGCATTAGCAGGGCGCGGTTGTGTGTCGGCGGCCGGAACCGTGGCGGGCGGCACCTCCGCCTCGGCTGTCGCTTGGCTGTCGCCGCTCTCTTTGATGGCGGGGAGCCAAACGCGGAAGGTGGAGCCCTTGCCGGGTTTCGAGTCGATGGCGATGCCGCCGTTGTGGGCGTCCACGATGCCGAATACGGTGGCGAGGCCCAAGCCGCGGCCGACCGCCTTGGTCGAGAAGAACGGTTCGAACAAGCGCCCGATCATCTCTTGCGGGATGCCGGATCCAGTGTCGGCGATTTGGAACACGACGCCCGGCCCCGGGTTCAGCTCCTGCGTGCTGAAGAAACGGTCTTTGATGGCTTGGGTCATCTCGAACGAATATGTGCTGATGCTGATGCAGCCGCGCGAGCCGTTCATGGCCTCGGAGGCGTTCTTGAGGAGATTGATAATGACCTTCCAGAACTGGAGCGGGTCCGCGTCGACTTTGGGCAGGCCGGGCGTCAGTTTCAGCTCGAGCGAGATGTTCGAGGCGATCACACCGCCCATGAGCTTTTCCAGCTCCAGAAGCAAGGCGTTCGGGTCGTGCCGTTTGAAGGTGATCTGGGTCTGGCCTGCGTAAGTCATCAACTCGCGCGTCAGCGCCGCACCTTTGGCGGTGGCCTGGCGGATGGTCGAAACGGCCACATCCTCTTCCTTGTTAGACAGGGGCTGAGCCCAGGTCAGTTCGACGGTGTTTTGGATGATCGCGAGCATGTTGTTGAAATCGTGTGCGATGCTTGCGGCCAAATTGCCGAGGCTCTCCATCTTTTGGATCTTGGCGAAGCGGCCCTCCATTTGCTGCCGCGATTCGCGCTCGCTCCACTCCTTCGACACATCGCGCAGGATCACCAGCGCAAAATAGGAATCCATCAGGCTGATCCGGGTTTCGAAATGCCGAACCGCACCATCCTTCTCTTTGCACGAAATCATCACCACCTGGATTTTATCCGTGCGGAACGTTTCCGCGATAGCCTTGCGCAGCGCCTCACAGTCGCTTTCTGGGAAAAGGGGCGGCGCGATCAGGTGCCCGACAATCAGGCCGGGTATGGGATGCACATAGTCGGGCTGCTTGTGGATGGCGACCAGATGTCCGGTGGTGTCGAAGATGCACAGGCAATCGGGCATTCCCGTAATCAGCGCGCGCTGACGTTGCTCGATCTGGTAGATCTGCTGGGTTTTGTGAGAAAGCGCGTCGAGCAGGCCATTCACGCTCTGCGCGACGAGGCCGAACTCGTCTTTGCGGGGCCACTGCAGATACGTGCAGTTGCCGTCCAAATGATGCTCGCCGATGTTTCGAATCTGGTTCGCAAGCGAAGTGAGCGGGTTCAGCACGAGCCGCGTCTGAAGCCAGAAGATCGGCAGCACGAAGACAATCCCGACAGACGCCACGAACGCGGTCAGCCACCCGAGGGCGATGCTGGCCAGCGAGGAGAAGGTGCGCGGCAGGCGGATGGAGATGGAGGAGACCTCTTTGCCCAGAATGTCGTGGACCGGCAGGACCACCTCGAACGAGTTCTCTCCCAGATGCCACATGCCTCCGGAACAATAGTTGAGCGCTTCAGGGAATACGGGGGCGATGCTGGCCCCGGTTGCCAGTTTCGCCGCTTTGGCCGCGGCCTTGACTACGCGCCGGTCAGACACGGCGATCTGCATGCCGTGCGTCACCTGGGAGATGCGGCTGAGCAGCGGGTTGTTGTGGAGCAGCGACCCAACAACCAAGAACGCCGTGACCTTGCCCGACGGGGCGGTGACGGGCGTAAGCGCGATGAAGAGCGGTTTGTTCTCAAGGGCGATCAGGCCGGCCACGTTTTTCCCATGGGTGACCGAGTCCAACAGCGGGGAGGATGCGTCGATATACGGCTGCATCTGTTCCGCATCCACCGTTTGGAGATCCGCCCCCGGCGCTTGGAAATAGCCGTTCAGAAAAGCGCCGTCCGCCGAAAGCGCGACTGCCAGGTTAACGGGCGTCTGACCGGAAAAGGGCACAAGAAGCTTTTGCAAGAACGCTGGCGCTGGCGCCGCTCCGGACCGTGACAGGTCTTCTGCCGCCCGCAGGGTCGTTTGCTGAAGCTGGGCGAGTTCACCATAGACGATGGTTTTGATGTCGCTACCGACGACCTCGATCTCTTTCTCAGCCTCGCGGATCATGTGGACCAGGATAAAGCGTCCGCCGAGATAGAAGACAAAAAGCAATACCAGAAGAATTGCTCCAGTCACCAACCCGAACTTGGTCCGTATGCTGCGCCACATGGGCGAAATCGTATGGTTTCTCATAAAAAAGCTTTCTTCTAGAGATTTATATTAGCAGAATTCGAGCCAGTGTGGCAAGCCGCCTCCGGAAAATGTGTGGAATGCGAGTTTCCTTTTCAAACCGCAGGGAACATGATTTACTACACGCTTATTTGCTCAAACGAAGCGGAGCATTGTGCTAGCGTGTGCCAAGTTCAATCAGGGGGTCTATCAGTGAAACGATTGGTGTTGTCTCTTCTCGCCGTGTGCTGTCTCGTCTCGTTCTCTCAGGCTCAAACCAAGAAGGCTCCAGCGAAGAAGGCCGCGGCCGCGCAGCCGCAGAAGCTGAAGGGCTGCATCTCCAAGACGCCCTACATCGGGGCGGTCATCGCCGACGCGGACACCGGCTCGGTGCTTTTCGAAGACAAGGCGGATGTTCCGGGTTATCCCGCCAGCACGCTCAAGCTGATGACGCTCTTGGTGATTCAGGAGAAGATCGACGCGGGGCAGGTGAAGCTGAGCGACGTGGTGAAGGTTTCGGCCGCCGCAGCCAAGACGGGCGGCTCGCAGGTGTACCTCGACCCCAAAGAGAGCTTCCCCGTGGAGGAACTGCTGTACGCCATGATGATTCAGTCCGCGAACGATGCGGCGGTCGCGCTGGCCGAACACGTGGGCGGCTCGAAGGAGGCCTTCGTGGATCTGATGAACGCCAAGGCGCAGCAGCTCGGCATGAGCAACACCCATTACGCGTCGGTGCACGGCCTGCCGCCTGGAGCCGGCCAGAAGAACGATATCTCGACCGCGCGCGACATGATGATCCTCTCGCGCGAACTGTGCAAGCACCCGGCGGTCTTCACCTACACCTCGGTGCCCTACCGGCAGTTCCGGGCGAACACGCCGAAGCCCTTCGACATGCGCACGCACAACCCCTTCGTCAAAGAGGGAATGGACGGTTGCGACGGCTTTAAGACCGGTTTCACGGCCACGGCCGGCTGGTCGATCGTGGTCACCGCCAAGCGCAACGGCCACCGCATCATCGTGGTGGTGCTGGGCAGCGACGAGCGCAAGATGCGCGATGCCAAAGCCCGCGAGCTGCTGAACAAGGGCTTCGCCTTGCTGCCTGCCGCCGCCGCGCCCGCTGCGCCGGTCGCCCCTCCGCCGCCTGCCGCTGCACCCGCCGCCGCCGCGCACTGATTCCCTGATGTTCATTTCAGGGCTGAAAACGGTAC
>CAYSXF010000279.1:0-6014 GCA_964434815.1 uncultured Lentisphaeraceae bacterium | reverse complement strand
GTTCCATCGTCTGCGGGCTTTCGGTTAAACTAAGTCCGATTTCATGCGCATCATCTTCCATAACGCCCAGCGCCGCTTCAAGCTCGACACCGCCGCACTCAAGCGGCTGGCGGTCGCGCTCGCCGGTCTGGCTCAGGCGCGGCTGCCCGGCGAACCGCCGTGGCAGGAAGTCACGATCCATCTGCTGGACGACGCGGGCATCGCGCCGGTCAACGATGCGATCATGGCGCACGAAGGCCCCACCGACGTCATCACGCAGCGCTACGAGCCGTGCCCCGGCGAGCCGGACGGACTGCTCGGCGAACTCTTCGTGAACGTCGAACGCGCGGTCGCGGCCGCGCCGCGCCACGCCGCGTGGTCCGCCGACCGCGAGCTCGCGCTCTACCTCGCTCACGGCTTCGATCATTTGACGGGCGCGGACGACGGCACGCCCGCCGAGCGCGCCCGCATGCGCCGCCGCGAACAGGCGTGGCTCAAGCGACTTCCGTTGACACCTTTGTTTCAAACAGGTAAGCTTTAACGCAACCGCTACAGTATGGAGTCTTTTCCATCGCGGCGGCGACATCGGGCGTGCTGGGGGCTGTCACCCTCCATGGCTCGGTTCAGAGCAAACGAGAGGTTTAGAAAATGGCGAAGGAACTGGCGTTCGTACTCATTAATCCCTATCCGATCCGGAAATCGCGGACAGGCGGTATCATCGCCCGGTATCTGGTGCGCACCGATCTCAAACTGGTCGGCGCCCGAGTCATCGGCGCGTCGTCCGCTCTCGTAACCGCCTACGCCGACTATCTCAGCACGTACGACCCGAGCGACCCGGAAACCTGCACGCTTTTATCCAACTACGTGCGCCGCGCCTACACGCCCGACGAGGCTTCCGGCCGCCCTCACCGCTCCATGCTGCTGCTCTTCGAAGGCGAAGACGCCGTCCGCAAAATCTACGAGGTCACGGGCAGCATCCGCCAGCGCTGGTGCAGCGGCCAGACGGTGCGCGACACCTACGGCGACATGGTGCGCGACCCCAAGACCAACCATGTGGAGTACTTCGAGCCCGCCGTGCTGGTCGGCTCGTCCACACAGATCGTGGGCGAGATGCTCACGATCTGGCTCAAGCATCTGCCCTCGGACGCGGGCATCGTGCGCGGCGCGCTGGACGTGCCCGGCGGCGACGGCGTGCAGCAGACGCTCGTCATGCTCAAGCCCGACAACTGGCGCCAGCCCTCGCTGCGCGCGGGCAACATCATGGACCTCGTCTCCAGCACGGGCCTGCGCATCGTGGGCGTCAAGAAGTTCGCCATGTCCGTGGCCCAGGCCGAAGAGTTCTACGGCCCGGTGCGCGACAGCCTCAAGAACGTCTTTAAGCGCTTCGGCGCGGACCGCGCCGCCCAGGCCCTCTCCCGCGAGTTCGGCTTCCCGGTCGACGCCGCGCCGCTCGCCTCGCTCTGCGACTACCTGGCACCGCTCTTCGCCGAGCGCGAGTTCGAGAACATCGTCGAGTTCATGACCGGCCGCCGCCCTTCCAACTGCCTGCCGGAAGAGCGCACGCGCCCCGGCACCGAGGAGTGCCTGGCGATCGTCTACGAAGGCGTCGATGCGGTCAACAAGATCCGCGACATCCTGGGCGCGACAGACCCCCTCAAAGCCCGGCCCGGCTCGATCCGCCGCGAGTTCGGCACCAACATCATGGTCAACGCCGCGCACGCCTCCGACTCGGCCGAGAACGCCCGTCGCGAGATGCGCATCCTCGACGTGATGCACGACCCGCACTTCGAGGCGACGATCCACGCCTATTACGCGTGACCGCGGGGATCCGCCGGGCCCGATTTTTCCTGTTACGAAAAACGATTTGTTTATCTGTTTTACGCACAATATGCCATGAATATCAGCCCTTTATCCCGAAAACACCCTCTTTTGTCCGGAACTGCCAAGCGGAATCGAATCCTGTTGACGCCAGCGAACGCGTCGTGTATAACCTGTTCCATCATGAATGCCCCCGCGTCGATCATCCTCCGCGCCCGGCTCGCGGCAGGCGTCCTTCTGATTCTGGCCGCGCCGCTGGCGCGCGCGCAGGAGGCGCAGCCGTCCGAAAGCGACCCTAAACAGGCGGCCATCAAGCAGGAGCTGGACTACATTGACCAGCTCCAGACGCTGTTGCGCATGCCTGACTTCGCAGACCTGGTGATTCAGGATCTGAAGAAAAAGTATCCCGAAGCCGCCGTGCAGGTGCGCGTGGCCGAAATTAAAGGCATGCTTTCGCAGGGGAAGTTCGCAGAGGTCAAGGCGATCGTCGATGCACGCTCCGACGCCGACAGTGTCGAGACGTGGGGCATGAAACTCGCCTTGGGCGACGGTTACTTTGCTTTCGGCAAATACAATGAGGCCAAGGCGGTTTACGAGGCCTTCTTCAAGCGCTACGAGACGCCGCCGCCCGCGCTCGCGGCCTTCTACCGCGACTCGGCCTACAAATACGCGCAGATGATGCTGCTGCTCAGGCAGGACCGCGCGGCCCTCGACGCCTACCGCCGCATGCTCAAGCAGAAGCTGGAGCCGAACGTCGAACGCCAAATACGCGCCGAAATGGCGGAGCTGATGGTGCGCGTCGCGGACGACACCAAAGACGAAGCCCAGAAAAAGGCGCTGCTGAGCGAGGCCGACAAGGTCGTCGACGCGCTGCTCTGGAGCCAGGACATCTGGTTCGGCAAAGCCATCGTGCTCAAGGCGCACGTGAAGCTGATCGGCGGCAAGGTCGAAGACGCGCAGAAGATGGTCGAGAACTACATGCCCCAGCTCAAGCAGATCCACGATGCGCTGGTGAAGGAAGAGAAGGAACAGAACGTCACCGGCCTGGTGCGCCTGAGCCCGATGGCCGAGTGCCGGTACCTGCTCGGAGTGATGCTCTACGACGAGGCGCGCAAGGCCATGAAGGAGCCCGGCTACGACCAGGAGAAGGTCAAGTCGCTGCTCTTCGGCGCCAAAGGCAAGGACGGCAAGCGTGTCGGCAACGGCGCCTTCAACCATTTCATCAACGTCTTTATTCAGTATCCCGAATGCCAGTGGGCCACCGACGCGGGCTCCCGCGCGGAGGAGATCAAGGCCCTCGTCAAGACCGCCTTTGGAACGGCGATCACCGTGCCGATCACGGCCGACCAGTGGTCCAAGATGCGCGAGAAGCAGTTCTCCGAGGCGCACGTTCTCTTCAACCAGGGCGATTACGGCAAAGCCGCCGAAGCGCTGCTCGGCGCGGTCAACCGCTTCCCGTCATCGCCGGAGACCATCCAGGCGCTGGGCGACCTGGCGCGCTGCTACATCGAGCTTTCGGACGACTGGGGCGCCGACGTGGTGACCGGTCACCTGACCGAGCAGTTCTGCCGCAACAAGGATCTGCAGGAAGCGGCCGGCAATGAGCTGCTGCGCATATCCGAGTTTTACGGCGAGCGCAAGATGGATCAAAAGCGCAAGCAGGTCGTCGACGGCTTCATTCGCAACTACCGCGACCACACCCTCGCGCCTTCGACGCTGATGCGCGCCGGCGAGCAGGCGTTCCAGCAGCAGGACTTCGGCACGGCGCTCGGCTACTACAGACAGATCGCGGCCACCTATACAAACTCGCCGCTTTGCCTCGACGCCCTGAACCGCACGGCCCAAATCTACGAGGAGGGCGGCGACCACACCAACTCCATCAGCGCCCTGACCGAACTCGTGCGCCAGACCGAGCTGAAGGGCCGGCCGGGGCCGGTGCTCGTGTCGGCCAAATTCCGTCTGGCCACGGGGCAGAAGAATCTGGCCATCGCCGCGCTGCGCGCCGATCCAAACGGCGACACCGCCGGACACATGCGAGACCTGATCAGGGCCGCCGCCGGCTTCGATCAGCTCGCCAAGGCGCTCAGCGATCCGGACGGCCCCTACGGACGCACCGCCGCTGACCGCGAGCACAACGCGCCCGTGCTCGAGGCCGCGCTGTACAACAAGGCCTACTGCCTGCAGACGGTCACCAAACCGGTCGAGAAGGCGCCGGAGCTGCAGCGGCTGGCGGTCGAGGGCTACCTCGATTTGGCCACCCGTTTCCCGAAGTCCAAGTACGCGCCCGGCGCCCTGATGCAGGCTGGCTCAATCCGCAGCCTCGCCGGAGACTCCGCCGGAGCCAACACGCTCTTCGAGCGCCTTCGCAAGGACTACCCCGAGTCGGCCGAGGCCAAGAACGTCCTGTTCGAAATGGGCCGCCGCTTCCTCGACATGGGCTACCGCGCCGAAGCCGTCGGAACCTTCAAGAAGATGTTTGTGGAGCAGGGATCGTACAGCGATTCGCAGATCCTTCTGGCCGGACAGGAACTCCTGAAGGCTAAGGAGTATGAGCTGGCGGTGCAGGCGTTTGACCGCGTAGCGGCGTCGACCAAGGATGCGTCCCAGCGCACCTCGGCCCAGCTCGGCAAGGCGGAGGCCCAGATCGCCCAAGAGCAGTTCTCTGCCGCGATTCCGGCGCTCACCAGCCTGGCCACCGCGCTCAAGGGATCGAGCCGGCTTGTGGACGTCGACTTGCTCCTGAGCCACGCAGCCAGCGAGCAAGGGATGCGCGAGTCAGACGCCAACAAGCGGATCGACTGCTTCAACAGCGCCGTGACGGCCATGAAGACCGTCAAGATCTACCGCACGAACCTGCAGGAGCGGGCGGCCACGGACTTGGAAGTGGGCCGGCTGCTGACGCGCAAGGCGCGCGCCGAGGAGAAGTTCGGCACAGCCGAGGGGGTCCGCAAAGCCAAAGGGCAGGCCGTCAACGCTTACCAGGCGCTCCTGATGTCGTCCGATCCGAGCAACAGCGCGATCGGGCCGGTGCTCGAAGAAGCCTACCATGAGAGCCTGCCGCTGCTGGCGGAGATCAAGCGCTGGCAAGACGTCGCCGACGACTGCGGCGCCTACCTCGATGCTTTCCCGAACGGCAAGTATGCCGCCGAGATCCGCAACCTGAAGAGCCAGGCCGGCATCGAAATCTCGGTGGGCAGCGGCGCGAAGGCGCCTGCGCCTAACACCGCGCCGGCCCCGGCGGCCGGACATAACAAGTGACGGGATGACCGCCAGCGGCGGCAAACAGCGATTTCAGTTTAAGGAGCAACGACGATGACAACCAACGCACTGTGTATCTCCCTTCGCCGGGCCTGCGTGACGGCGGCTTTTCTTCTGGCAGTTAGCGCCTCCCTGGCGGCTGACGTGACGGGGACGCTCGTCACCAAAGACGACAAGTCCTTCACCGGCGTCATCAAATGGAGGGGCTCGGCGCGCGTCTACGTCATCACCACGGATAAAAAAATCGACCTCGAGTTCGCGCCCGCGCAGGTCAAAGAGGTGTCCATCCCCGAACCCGCCGGCTTCAAGGATGCGCAGAAGGCCGTCCAGGAAGGGCGCCCTCAGCAGGCGATCCCCGTGCTCGAGCGCATCGCCCAGGACTACGCCATGCTGCAGTGGGACGAACCCGCCGCCCGCTCCTTGGCGGAGGCCTACCTGAGCAGCGGCGACACCGCCGGCGCTCTGCGCGCCTGCGACAAGGTCATCTCCGCCAAACCCGATGCCGCCTATGCCGGCGAGATGGCGCCTCTCTACTGGCAGGCGCTGCTCAAGTCAGGAAAGACGTCCAAACTGGAGGACCTGCTCGACCAGGCGGTCAAGACCGGCGCTCCCGAGGCAGCGGCTTTCGCCCTGATCATGCGCGGCGACGCCCTGACCGCCAAGGGCGACTTCAAGGCCGCGCTCAAGGACGGGTATCTGCGCGTGGTCACGCTCTACCGCGCGGTGCGCGGTGCCCAGCCCGAAGCGCTCTTTAAGGCGGCCAAGGCGTTCGAGCAACTGAACCAGCCGACCCGCGCCGACACGATGCGCAAGCAACTGCTGACCGAGTTCGGCAGCAGCGACTGGGCGAACCAGGTTAAGGGCGGGAAGTAGCCTCAGCCGGCACGGCATTCGTGGCCCAGCGCGGCAGGTCGCGCACATTGACCCGCTCCAGCAGCGCTCGCCAGTCCGGCTCCGGG
>CAYSXF010000278.1:0-6083 GCA_964434815.1 uncultured Lentisphaeraceae bacterium | reverse complement strand
GCCGAGGCCCGGTCACGGTCGACGGGAGCTACCGGATGAAGCCCGATGTCGCCGCGCCCGGCGTGAGCGTCCGCTCCAGCGTGCCGGGCGGCTATGCGGGCGGCTGGAGCGGCACCAGCATGGCCGGACCGCATGTGGCCGGGCTCGTGGCCTTGCTGCTGTCCGCGCACCCGGAGCTTAAAGGCCAGGTGGACGCTATCGAGCGCATCATCGAACAGACCGCTGTCCCTTACGGCTCTCCGGTTCCCAATACCGCCTATGGGTGGGGCCGGATCGACGCCCTTGCCGCTCTTGGCCTTGCCGACAGCGACCTTGACGGCATGCCCGACTGGTGGGAAATCTGGCGGGGGCTCTCCCGCTTCGACCCCGCCGACGCCACGTTGGATCCCGACGCTGACGGGTTCACCAACCTGCAGGAGTATCTGGCCGGAACAGATCCGAACGATGCCGCCAGTTCGCTGCGCATCACCGGCGTTCAGCTCAGCGGGGCCGACGTGTTCAGCCTCTTCACCTCGGTTGCCGGCAAACAGTACAGCCTCGAACGCACCGATTGTCTGGCACCGCCGTCTTGGAATCCGGTTGTCAGCAACATCGTCGGAACCGGCGCTTATTACCAAGTGCGCGACCCGGGCGGCGCCTCGCCGAGCCAGCGTTTCTATCGCGTCAAGGTGGTGTTGCCGTGAAAGATGCTTTCTGCCTGGTGTCTTGACACCTCCCAGATGTGTGGACTGCTACAGCCGCCCCCTCTTGAATCGCCAGTCGAATCGTTCGTGTTTCAGCTTGCGCAGGAGGCGGCATATGCTATATAAATCATGGATTCGACACGAGATAGAGGTCGGAGTATCCCGATTAAGCAGGGGTGTGGCCGGAAGGCGACATCGGGTGACCGGCATGCATCACGGCCAAACGTGGTTGAAGACGATGGCCTAGGAATGAGCAAAAGGAAAGCACGAATGACGACGACTGAAGGTTCCCAGACCATGAAGATGTTGCCTGGCGACGAAATCCGCCAGATCATGTGGCGCTATGCCGACCGCTTTGACATGCAGATGGCCGTGATGGGCTCCCGGTCGGTGGCGCGTGGTCTGATCGCCCGTTTGGTTGCGGACGGCGAGCGCAACACCCACGAGTGGACTGCAGCGAAAAACCGCATGTATCAGGCATTTGACGACTCCGGCATCACGGCGGCGGGTCTGGACATGGAGTTCGGCGGCATCATCGAGGGGCCCAGCAACCTGGCCTTGGCGCTCGTCGCGTTCGAGCTGGCATGGGTCGACGGCGGCGCCACTACCACCAGCCTGATCAACAATCTCGCCCTCGGGCCGATCGTCGAGAAGGGCACGCCCGAGCAGCGCGAGAAGTACATGCGCGCCTGCTGTCCGGTCCAGCCCGGCGAGAACCGCAAGGTGTGGCGCGGCGCTTTTGCGCTCACCGAGCCCCTGCCGTATGTCGGCGTGGACACGGGCGTGCTGAGCGGCCGGCTCACCGTGGCCGAGTGGGAAGAGGGCAAGGAGCCGATGCTCCAGGTCGAGAAACGCGGCCGCTTCCTCACCAATATGGCCGTCGCCAACTTTGTGACTGCGGCCGTGGACACCGCTGACCCGCGCATCAAGTCCTCGTGCATCATCATTCTCGAGGACACGGACGAGGGGACCTTCGACCGCGGCGCGCCGACGCTTAAAATGGTGCACCAGCTTTCGAACACCCAAGACCCGATATTCAACCTGAAGGTTCCCGCCAGCCGCATCGTGGGCGGCTACACGGTCAAGGACGGCGTCATCATTCCCAACCTGACGCACAGCGAGATCATCGAGGCGGTCTTCGCCCGCACCCGTGTGACCGTCGGCTTGATGACCGCCGCCAAGCTTCTTTCGGCTGTTGAGCCGATCATCCGCTACCAGCGCGGCCGCTTCCGCGGCGCAACAGGCATCGAAGCCGGATCGCCCCGCTACGACCTCGGCTTGCAGATGAAGGAGGACGCTCTGCAGCGCCTGTCCGACCTGTGGGCCACGGGCGAGGCTGCCGCGTCGCTGGGCTTTGAAACCACGCGCCTGTTCGACGCCTTCACTCAGGTCGAGAAGGATGTGCAGCGCATGTTCGCCGAACAGGGCGTGTCGGGCCGCGCCCTCATGAAGGTGCTGCGCAAGCCGCAGGCCGACGCCGTCGAGCTGCTCGGCCTCCTGAAGCAGCCTGAGGCCGCGCGCGACAACGCGCGCATCGCGGCTCTCAAGGCTGACCCGCTGGTTCAGTATGTCTGGCAGAGCGCCCTCTGCAACGTGCTCTGTCCCGCCTGCAAGCTGTGGGACACCGGATACGGCGCGAACATGCTTCGCGAGGGAGTCAGCATGATGGGCGGCTATGGCATCACCGAGGACTGCCCCGGCTTCCTCTTCCAGAAGTGGACCGACTCGCAGCTCGAAGCCACCTATGAAGGCCCCGAAGTCGTGCAGCGCCGGCAGATCAGCGTCACCATGAACAACGAGGTCTTCCTGGCTCAGATCGACACCTGGATCGCCGAGCTGAACACGCTGGCGGCAGCTAAGCCGGAAACCGGCGCGGCAGCCCTGTCCGCCGGCTTCGAGCTGTGGCGCTGGATGCGCATCCACCTCGATGGCACAAAAGACGGCAACGGCCGCGCGCTCACCCAGAACACGCGGCACGGCGTGCTCTTCCCGATGGCCGACGCCATCTCGTGGCTGCTCGCGGCGCGCTCGTTCCTTGCGGACGTGCAGGAGCTGGAGGCCAAAGGTCCCGAGCATCCGGTGGTCGGACCAGAAATCGAGGGGTATGTCAACACCTTCACGGATCTCTGCCACCTGCAGGCCGCGCGCGCCGCGGGCGAGGTCGGCCGCATCAGCGCTGAACTTTTCTACGGCTACGCCGCGACGGCGGATCAGATAGGGGAGACGCGCGCCGTCTTCCAGAAACTGCGCGGGAATTTGGACTTGTCGCTGGCCGGCTCGCGTCTGGCTAAGGACCGCGCGGCCAAAGCGCTCACGCAGATCATGATCCCCGAGGCGCTGGACTACCCGCAGTGATTCAGAGATCGGAGGTCCGAGGTCGGCGGCTGTGTCCGTCCCTTCGGTCTTCCCTCCACCAATTCCTAACTCCTAAATTCTAACTCCTAATTTTTCCTCATGACTCCTGAACGCCAGAAAATGGATGCTGACATCGTGTGCGTGGGCTTCGGCCCTGCCACGGGCGGTTTTCTGACCACCCTGACGCGCGCGATGATGAACCCCGACGGGACGCCCGCCTTCGAGAGCAAGGTCATGCCGGGCATGCCGCTGCAGGTCATGTGCTACGAGCGCGCGGACGACATCGGGTTCGGCGTGTCAGGCATCGTGACGAAAGGCCGTGCGATCAGCGACTCCTTCCCCGGTGTCGATCTCGCCAAAGAAATTCCTAACGCGGCCGTGACCGGACATGAGACGGTCGCTTATCTTCTCGATCCGATCGGCGCGAGCCGCCGCACCGCCAGCACCAAGTTCATGGATAGCGCCTTCAAGGCTGGCGGCTGCATCATGCACAAAGGGCCGCACGGGGTTGAGCTGCCTTGGATTCCGCCGTTCCTGCGCAAAGAGCCCGGACTGGTGATGTCCATGGGCTCCTTCATGTCGTGGGTCGGCAACCAGCTCATGGGCTCGGGTCTGGTGCAGATCTGGCCGGGCACGCCCGTGAGCGGGCCGGTCATGGAGGGCGACCGCGTGCTGGGCGTGCGCCTCGCCGACCAAGGCGTGGATAAAAAGGGCAAGCCCGAAGCCGCCTTCATGCCGGGCATGGACATTCACGCGCGGCTGACCGTCGTGGGTGACGGGCCGGTCGGCGCGGTGGGCCGCAAGCTCGACAGGCACTTCGGCCTGCCCGAGGGTAACCACCAGCACGACTGGGCCGTGGGCATGAAGGCGGTCGTCGAACTGCCGGCCTCCTGCGACCTCAAGCCCGGCACGGTGATCCACACGCTGGGCTATCCCGAGCCCGAGATTTTCGGTTTCATGTACGTCTATCCCGACCGCACCGCCTCGCTGGGCATCTTTGTGCCGTCGTGGCTCGACTCGCCCATCCGCACCAGCTACCGCTATTTGCAGCACTGGATGACGCATCCCTATATCTGGCGCTATTTGGAAGGCGGCACGCTGCGCTCGTGGGGCGCGAAATCGCTGCAGGAGTCAGGCGTTCGCGGCGAGCCTTATCTGGTCGGAGACGGCTTTGCGCGCATCGGCGAAGGCTCCGGCACAACCAACGTGCTCACCAATTCAGGCGTGGACGAGGCCTGGCGCAGCGGCGTGCTTCTGGCCGAGGGCGTGATCGAACTGCTCAAGCGCGACGCGGAGTTCACCAAGGGGACGCTGAAGGCCGTCTACGTCAACCGGCGCCGCGCGGACGCGCTCGACGAGGAGCTGCAGGTCGCCAAGAAGGCGCGCGACGGCTTCCAGAAAAACTTCATGCTGGGCCTGATGGGCACCGGCATGACCGGCATGACCAAGGGCATGCTGAACCTCTCTCTCGAATCAGTTCCGCCGTCGCAGCGCATCCAGCCGCTCGAGAGCGTTTGCACGGGCAATATTACGCCGGGCAAGCTCGCCGAGGTGGTCGAGACATGCGCCAAGGCCAAGCAGCCGCTGCACGACGCGCTCATGACGCTGGCGGGCTGGCCCGAGATTCCGTTCGACGGCACGCTGCTGATGTCGCATCAGGACGTGCTCTTCAAGGGCGGCAAGGTTCAGGCGGCGGGCGGGTTCGCGGATCACGTGACCTTCGCTAAGCCCGAGCTCTGCGCCACCTGCCGCGAGCGCACCTGCATCGAGATCTGTTCCGCGCAGGCCCTGATGCCCGGCGAGGAGGGCGCCACGCCCGAGTTCGACCGCGAGAAGTGTATCCACTGCGGGGCGTGCATCTGGAGCTGCTCTAAGGCCCTGCCCGAGGACCGCGAGCGCGCGAACATCGAGTTCGCCGCCGGCTCGGGCGGCCTGCACTCCAACGAGAATTGACTTTCAAAGTCTGATAGCCTACAGCCTAAACACCTAAAGGGGGCACGCATGGTCAATGAAACGGTTTACAACGAGCTGTTGAAGAAGTACCGCGCACAGTTCGGGCGCGATCCTGATGTGGTGGCTTATGCGCCGGGACGCATCGAGGTGCTGGGTAACCACACGGACTACAACGAGGGCTTCGTTTTCTCCGCTGCCATCAACTTCGGCACCTTTTTCGCGGCGTCTAAGAGCGCGACGAAAAGCTGCCGCCTCGTGGCTGGCGACCTGATGAAGGAGGTCGCTTTCGACGTCGCTGGCATTGAGGCCTCGAAGACAGACACGTGGCAGAACTACGTCAAGGGCACGCTGGCCGGACTGACTGCGGTCAAGGCGGTTCCCTGCGGTTTCGACGGCATGTTTCTGGGCAATATCCCGCTGGGCAGCGGGCTCTCCAGCTCGGCCGCGCTCGAGATGTGCACAGGGCTTGCGCTGGCTAAGCTCTACGGCATCAGCGTGGACAACGTGGCGCTGGCGAAAATCGGCCAGAAAGCGGAGCATGTTTACGCGGGCTGCAAGTGCGGCCTGCTGGATCAGATTTCAAGCCTCGCGGGTCAGACGGGCAAATTGGTCAAGACCGATTTCCGGTCGGTGGCCTATGAAACGGTTGAGATGGGCGAGGACGCCTGCTTCCTGATGTGCAACACGCACGCCAAGCACGCGCTGGTGGACGGCGCGTACAACAAGCTGCGCGAGGCGTGCGAGCAGGCCGCTGCGCATTTCGCCAAGGTGCTGCGCCACCCGGTGCACGCGCTGCGCGACGTGAGCATGGCCGAGTGGGCGATCTACAAGCGCGGCCTGCCCGAAGCGGTGGCGAACCGCGCGGCGCACCCGATCGGCGAGGACGAGCGCGTGCTCAAAGGCGCGGAGCTGTTGGCCAAGGGCGATCTTCCGGGCTTCGGCTTGCTGATGTTCGACTCGCACGAGAGCTCCCGCATTCTGTTCGAGAATTCCTGCGAAGAGCTGGACGCGGTGGTCGATGCGGCGAAGAAGATTCCGGGCGTGCTCGGCGCGCGGCTTTCGGGCGGCGGGTTCGGCGGTTCGGTGGTGGTG